>JAPOOT010000517.1 GCA_026713285.1 Gemmatimonadota bacterium
CGGGTTCTCCTGCAACGCACGCAAGGCCTCGTTGCGTTGGCGGACCACCCGTCTGTACTCCTGCAGGGCGGAAAGATACGCCGCGTTGGACTGCGAGATCGCAATGTCCAGAAAACGCCGACGCGAACTCGGCGAGCCCTGCACGAGCCTGCGGTCGTCCGGTGAAATCACCACGGCCGCCAGGATGCCGTACAGATCCGACAGGTTCCGCCGGGGAGACTCGTTTACGAAGACCTTCTTTCCCGCCTGGCGGGCGTACCTGATCTGCACCTCGACCTCCCGGCCCTCCGCCGACCGCCCCGTTCCCCGTATCAGGAAATGGTCCGATCCCATGCGCACGAGATCCCGGTCCTGTGACTCGCGGCAGGATCGGGCCACGCACAGGTAGTAAATCGCCTCCAGGAGGTTGGTCTTGCCCTGTCCGTTCGTTCCAATAAAAACGTTTGTCTGTAAATCACAGGCCAGCGACAGGTTCGTGTAATTCCTGAAATGGCGGAGGTCCAGCCCTTGCAGGTGCACCTTTAACTTTCCGGTTCGGTCGTTCTAAAGGGCATGATCAGGCACTGGTAGTCCTCGCCCTCCGCTTCTTCTTTGGAAGGGGTGATGATCCCCGCGCTGACGGGTGAATCGAGTTTGAAAACCACCTCGTCGCTCTCGATCCGTTCCACGACATCGAGCAGGTACCGGAAGTCGTAGGTCGTATCCATGGCTTCGCCTTCGTATTCGGCCGGCACTTCCTCCCGGGCTTCTCCGCCGATGTCATGGCTGGACGAACTCAATTCGACGAACCCCGGCCGGAACGAATACCGTATCTGCCGGGTGGAGGGGTTGGACAGGACGGACACCCGGCGGACGGCGCTTTCCAGTTCTTCGCGGTTCACCTTGACCACCTTGTCGTTCCCCGTGGGAATAACCCGTTCGTAATCCGGATAGGTCGCTTCGATCAGCCTGGCGAAAAGCTGGGCGTTCTCGAGTTCGAAATGGACGTGGTTCTGGCCGATCGTGATGCGGGACGGCGTATCCGATTCCCCGATGAGGCGCGAGAGGTTGTTCAGCGCTTTTGGCGGCACGATGATCCCCTCCGTGCCCGCATCGGAAACATCGCATGGGAGCGTCGTCTTGGCCAGGCGGTGCCCATCGGTTGCCACCATCCGGACGGCGCCTTTGCCAATGCGCAGGAAAGCGCCCCACAGACTCGGGTGTACCTCGTCCTTCGATACCGCGTACACCGTCTTGCGGATCAACCGCTGCAACGAAGACGCCGGCAGGGTAATGGTCTGATCCGAAGGCAGATCGGGCATCGCCGGGTACTCTTCCTTGCTGATGCCCACAAGGCGAAACACCCCCCTGTCGCACCTGACCGTCACCTTGACCCCATCCACCTCGATATCCACGGGCGCATCTGGTAACTCGCGCACCATCTCCGCGAATTTCCGGCCGGGCACCGTGATAGCGCCTCCCTCGGATATCTGGGCGGGTATCTTCGTCACGATGAATATATCCAGATCGGTGGCCCCTATCGTCAGGTGGCCGTCTTCCGTCTCAAGGAGCAAGTTGGACAGGATGGGCAGCGTGGACTTCGGAGGGACGACATTCAGGACGGTCTGTATACCGCTCATCAGCGTGGAACTGGCCGGTATGGTGATCTTCACAGGGGTACTCCTTTGGGCAGTCGTCGCCGGTTGCCTTGTTCGATGCACTCGGCATGGAATGAACAAAGGCCGCAATTTGTACAGTAACCTTTTACCACTATTGAATATTATAAAGAAAACCGGAGGCGGTACGCAAGGGATTTGTGAGGCAAAACCTACTTCATGTTGTATAACGGCGTGGGCAGTCCACTGAAAAAGTACAATATATTGTGTATCTGTATTTATATAGCATGTGTATATAAGAAAGAAAGAATACTAATAAAGGATGTGGATATGTGCATAAGTGCGTTATGAGCACTATAACTATTAATTAAATCAGTGGTTTATGGAAAAAACACCATGTGGAAAAAGTAGCACCTAAACAGATGTTTATCCACACTTATCCACACACTAAAGACGAGGAACGGCCAAAACACCCATTTATACACATTACATCGACAATTCCCATACCCTTATCCCCCGGGTTATCCACATTAAATACACCCACCGATCGGCCAGTTGCGCGCATGAACTGATCCGCACCGCTACATGGCCGTAACTTCCGGATCGGAAGCCTATCCACATCGAGACCGGATACCCGTAGTGAATAGGTGTGGAATCTTCGGAATCAGAGCGAGTAAACTCTTGTCGGAGAGGAGGTTATGATTGCTTCACATTGTTAACAAAATGTGGATAACCACCAACTTATCCACATCGTGGCGGGGGAAGCGCCTGGTTGGAGGGGGGTGTTGAACGGCAGACGGGTTAAGACAGCGCATTTTTGATCCTGTCGAGCTCTTCCTGCAAATGCTCGTCGTTCAGCAGGAGCTTTTTCACCGTCTGGCAGGCGTGAATAACGGTCGTGTGGTCTCTCTTGCCGAAAATCGCGCCTATGTCCTTGAGCGACGCGCGGGTCATGTCGCGGCAAAGGAACATCGCAATCTGGCGGGCCGCCACCACGTGCTTTTTCCGGGTCTTCGCCACGAGATCCTCGACAGAAACGCCATAGTGACCGGCCACGGCCTTCTGTATGTCCTCTATTCCCACGGATCGCTGTCTTCTGCGGATCTTGTTCTTCAGCACCCGTTTCGCCACTTCGATCGTGATATCGCAGTGACTAAGCGAAGCATAGGCCAGCAGGCTGAGTACGGCCCCTTCCAGTTCCCGTATATTCGATGCGACCCGGTCGGCGATATAAGCGATGACGTCCTGGCTGAGCGACAGTCCGTCCTTGTCCGCCTTCTTCTGTAGAATGGCCTCCCTGGTTTCGTAATCGGGCAGCTTCATGTCCGCGAGAAGCCCCCATTCGAACCGGGACACGAGACGTTCTTCGAGGCCGGAAAGTTCCTTCGGGATCCGGTCGCTGGTAAGGACGATCTGCTTGCCCTTCTGCCGAAGCACGTCAAAGGTGTGAAAGAACTCCTCCTGGGTGCGGTCCTTGTGCCCCTTGCAGAAGAACTGTATGTCGTCTACGATCAACAGATCGACGTTTCGGTAGGTCTGCGCGAACTCCTTCGTCTTTTTTTCCTGGATGGACTCGATGAATTCGCTGTAGAAGATTTCCGAGGTGACGTAACGGATGCGGTCGACGGTCCCGAGACGCTTCGATTCATGGGCGATCGCCTGCGCCAGGTGGGTCTTGCCCAGGCCTACGCCGCCGTAGATGACCAGGGGATTGAAGGTTTGCTGGCCCGGGGATTTTACTACGGCCAGGGACGCTGCGTGGGCGAAGTCGTTGCACTCCCCCACGACGAAGTTCTCGAAGGTGTAATTGTCGTAGAGGTTGTCGGTCTCCACTTCTTCCACGATCTGCCGGTCATCGGCCGGCACGTAGGAGGGCAGGTCGGTAAGCACGGGGACAATCTGGGTATTGCCCTCGAAAATATGATAGTCTATGGCCACCGGCCGGCCGAGCTGGGTCGTAACGACCTGCCTGATCTGGTCGTGAAAGCGCTTGAGCATCCGCTCGCCGGAGAACGGGTTCGGCACCTCTATGGTGAATTTGTCGGATGTAACGTCATGGCCCCTGGTCCGCTCGAACCATGTCGCGAACGTCTGCGCCGGCATCATGCCCCTCAGTTCCGACAAGCACACAGACCAAAGCTGTGCAGGGTCTTCCTGCTTCATTGCGTATTACCTTGTGGACCGAAGGGGATGGAATGCCCGTGAACGGATCGTGTGGAATCCCGGTCCGAAAACATACTCGTACACTCGCATGTTACATGCTAAATAGTTGTAATTACTACATTTAAGGTGGTGTTTGGAACTACAACAAATCCACGGCAGGCGGAAACGTTGCGGGTAATATCCGAACAATAGTATGTAACGCGAAGCAGGTGCTGTCAAGATTAATATCGAAAAGATTTGCGCCTTCTCGATTACCAAAAACAACTTGACAATTTCGTGATCGCCCGGTATTATCGAGGGCTGTTATTTTTAAGAAAAAAGGCAGGAAATAGCCGGGAGTAAACGATGAAGCGGACCTTTCAACCGAGCAATCTCAAGCGGCACCGCAGGCACGGCTTTCGTCGAAGGATGAGCACCAAGGCGGGACGGCTGATTCTGAATCGCCGCCGCGCCAAGGGAAGGACCCGCGTTGCCGTTTAGGCGCCGCCCGAGTGCGGCAGGACCGATGTGCCATGGCCGCCGGTTCCCGACGTTTCCCCCAAGACGAACGCATGAGACACCGGTGGGAGTTCGAACGCGTCAGGAAGAGCGGGCAGACCGTCCGGGGACGTTCAATGATCCTGTCCCTGGCCTCCTGCCCGGACCGGCTTGAACGCCGGGTCGGATTCGTCGTGACCAGGCGCTGCGGCGGAGCGGTCAAGCGTAACCTGGTCCGCCGGAGAATGCGAGAGATCTACCGGCTGAACAGAAGCCGTCTGAAGAGGGGGATGCATCTGGTGCTCATCGCCCGAAGTCCCGGGCAGGAAGCAACGTACCGCCAGATGAACGAAGAGTTCCTTTCCCTCTACCATACCGCGGTGACACGCATATGTGGAAAAGGCTGACCACGGCAATCACGACCGCGCTCGTCTGGGGTGTCCGCGGATACCAACTCGCCGTATCCCCGCTCCTTCCGCCAAGTTGCAGGTTTACCCCCACCTGTTCAAAGTACGCCATCGAAGCGCTGGAACGAAAGGGCCCGTTCAACGGAACCTGGCTGGCCGTGCGAAGACTGCTGCGTTGCCATCCCTTTCACCCGGGCGGTTTCGATCCGGTTGAGCGACCGGGCGGCCCTGGCGGCCCGGACGGTTGAGGTGGTAGAAGCGACCCGGACGGGTTAAGCGGTTGAAGCGGCCCTGGCGGCTTAGGCGAACCACTCGATTAGCCGCAGGCCACGGCTTGAAACCCTGGAATTACACCGACAATGGAAAAACGGGTACTCGGCGCATTCGGGCTCATCATACTGACCTGGATCGGTTATTACTACATTATATATCCCATGTACGCGCCCGATCTTCCTCCTCCGGTCGACCGGACGATAACGCAGGAGCAGCCGGGAGACTTTGCGACTGGGGATGTACCGGTGGGCGACTTCCCCGCTGGAGAGACCGAGGTACCGGCCTTTGACGCCCCGGCGGACGCCGCAAGGACGGAGCCGGTGCGGACGCCGTCCGCCCGTAACGCATCCACTCCTCAACCCGAACAGGCCGCGGAAAGCTGGGACCGTTCCGAGCGCGTCTTGTATCTCCCCCCGGCCGAAAACGCCCCCGAACCCCGTGAAATTGTCGTAGAGAACCAGTACTACCGCGGCGTGATCAGTACGGCGGGGGGCGTCATAACCAGTTGGAAACTAAAGGGTTATAGAGGAATCGGCGGGGACGACGTTGAACTCATCCCACCCGATCGCGAAACCGGCCCCGATATCGTGCTCACCACGGAGCGGGGGCCCCGCAGCACCCGCGCCCTTCGCTTCACCGCGGACCGCGACGCGGTCGTGCTGGGTCCCGGGCAGGCCTCGGGATCGCTCACGCTTACGGCCGATACGCCTGGGGGCCTCTCCGTTACCAAGGTATTCGTGATCAACCGGGACGACTACGCCGTGGACCTCCAGGTGAAGCTAAGCGGCGGGGAGAACCTGCTCCTGGGCAGCAAGTACTATCTCCGGTGGGGCGGCGGAATCAACGTGACGGAGAAGGACTGGGACCAGGACCTTTACGCTTTTCGGGGTTTCGCCTCGCTCAACGACACGGTGATCGATGAGGACCTCGGAAGCGAGCTCGAAGACCCCAGGCCAGAGACCACGGGCGAGACCCACTGGGTCGGTGTCCGAAGCAAGTATTTCTTCACCGCCATGGTGCCCGTGGACCGGAAGGCCAGGGGCTACCGGCTGAACGGCCGGCCCGTGCAGCGCCCGCAATACGTCGACCGGCAGATCGCCGCGGAGCTGTCCATGGGGCTTGCGTCTCCGCTTGTGGACAACTTCCTCCTCTACCTCGGACCGGTTCACTACGATACCCTGGAACAGTACGGATACGGCCTCGAGGGCGCCGTCGACCTCGGATGGACGATCATTCAGCCCATCAGCCGGATCACGCTCATTTCGCTGGTCTGGCTGCACCAGTTCATTTCCAATTACGGCGTCGTCATCATGGTGTTGTCCTTCATCGTGAAGCTCCTGCTATTCCCACTGACCCACAAGAGCATGAAGGCCACCCAGGGCATGGCCGCGCTTCAACCGAAAATGGAATCCCTCAAGGAGAAGTTCAAGAACGATTCTACCAAGCTGAACCAGGAGATGATGAAGCTGTACCGGGAAGCGGGGGTGAACCCCCTGGGCGGCTGCCTGCCCCTGCTGCTGCAGATGCCGATCCTCATTGCGCTCTATACCATCTTCAACAGCACGATAGAACTGAGGGACGCGCCTTTCGTGGGGTGGATCCAGGACCTGTCCCTGATGGATCCTTACTACGTGCTGCCCATCCTCATGGCGGCCACGATGCTGCTGCAGTCCAAGATGACGATGAAAGACCCCCGCCAGGCCATGTTCGTCTACATCATGCCCGCGGTGCTGTTTTTCATCATGATGAACCTGCCTTCCGGCCTGATCCTGTACTGGACCATGATCAACGTGCTGACCATCGCGCAGCAGGCGATACAGAACCGGTTCTTCCCGGTTCAACCCGCGAAATGACGCACCTGCCATGCACTGGGCGACTGGGTGCGGCACTCCCCCGATAATCCCATGGACTCGCAGGCCCCGAACGATACCATTGCCGCGATAGGCACGCCGCCCGGCGAGGGCGGTCTTTGCGTGGTGCGCATGAGCGGCCCCGACGCATTCTCCATTGCCGACAGGGTGTTCGGCGGTGCCGCACGGCCTTCCGCGTGCGTGACGCACACCATACATCACGGCCACGTCGTCGACCCCGGGACCCGCGAAAGGGTCGATGAAGTGCTTATGTCCGTGTTCAGGTCGCCACGCACCTACACGCGGGAGGACCTGGTAGAATTCAGCGGCCACGGCGGCATGGTGCCAGGGAGCATGATCCTGGATGTGCTGATCCGCTCGGGCGCCCGGCTGGCGGAACCGGGCGAGTTTACAAAACGCGCCTTTCTCAACGGGAGGATCGACCTGCTGCAGGCGGAAGCGGTGGGCGAGTTAATCAGGGCGCGGACCGATGCCTGTGCGCGGGCGGCACTCAGACAGTTGAACGGGACCTGCTCGCAACAGATCGACGGATTCAGGATAAATCTGATTCAAACTATTGCAAATATTGAAGTAACGCTTGACTTCACCGAAGAGGACCTCCCCGATGTGTCGCCGCGGACCTTCGTGGAACAGCTGCGACCCGTCAAGGTAGCGCTGGATCGCCTCATCAGGTCATCCCGCGAGACGCGCGTGCTGCGAGACGGGATCCGGATCGCGTTACTCGGCAGGCCCAACGTGGGTAAGTCCAGCCTGCTCAACATGCTGACGTCGCGGGACCGGGCGATCGTACATCCCGAATCCGGGACGACGCGGGATACCATCGAGGAAAGCGTCGATATCCGCGGCGTGCCCATTGTTTTCGTGGATACGGCAGGAATCCGGAATACGTCTGATAAAGTTGAACAGCAAGGCGTTTCGCGGTCGCAAAGGGAACTGGCGCAGGCCGACATTCCAGTTTTGGTTTTCGATGCATCGCTTCCACCGGATGACGATGACCGGCGACTGGCTGCGCAGTTGTCCGGGCGGACCGTTGTGTTTATATTGAATAAGTGCGACTTGGATTACTACGATCCGGACGCCTACACAGCATTGCTGTCAGGCGGCCCATCGGTCCGGACCTCCGCGTTAAACGGAGCAGGCCAGGAAGATCTGTTGGAGGCGATTTTCGAGATTGCGCAATTCGATCCCGCCGGTTTCGAGTCGGGACTCGTAGTTAATGCCCGGCAGGGCGAGTTGCTTGACCGGGCAAAAGCCAGCCTCGAAAGAGGTATTGGCGTCCTGGAAGAAGGATCAGGCGCTGAAATGGCCGCCGTCGATCTACGGGAAAGCGTGCAGCACCTCGGCGTGCTCGTGGGGAAAGAAATCGGTGACGCGGTGCTGGACCACGTATTCTCCAGGTTCTGCATAGGGAAATAACGTTCCACGTGAAACAGGGGCCATGCAGTGGATGGAAATGATCAGCAGACAACGGTCGAAGTCCTCGTTATCGGCGGCGGCCACGCAGGATGTGAAGCCGCTCTGGCGTCGGCCAGAATGGGCGTGGAAACTGCGCTTGTCACACTCGACGCATCGAAGATCGGACAGATGTCCTGCAATCCCTCCATCGGCGGCCTGGGCAAGGGACAACTGGTGCGGGAAGTGGACGCGCTCGGCGGGGAAATGGGTAAGGCCGCGGACGCGACGGCCGTTCAGGTCAAGATGCTGAACACGCGCAAGGGGCCGGCCGTCCAATCCCTGAGATCGCAGAATGACCGGGCCGCGTACAGGGATTACATGCAGCGGGTCATCGGGGAGACACAAAACCTGACCGTGGTGGAAGGAGAGGTGTCGCAGGTGGAGGTCGAAAAATGTCGCATAGCGGGAGTCCGGACAAGTGACGGCCGTAGCATCTCATGCCAGGCCGTAATCGTGGCTTCCGGCACCTTTCTGAATGGCGTAATGCATCGGGGTGCGAGCAACGCGCCTGGGGGACGCCTGGGTGAAAAGGCGGCAACCAGCCTGTCGGATTCCCTGCGCAACCTCGGGTTCAATATAGGAAGGCTTAAAACCGGCACACCGCCCAGAATAGATGGTAACTCAATAGATTACAGCATGTTGGACATAATACCCGGCGACGAGTTTCCCGAACATTTCTCCCAGGAAAGACTTTCGCCGGCCGATGAACAACTGCCGTGTTACCAGACGTTTACAAACGCCCGAACCCACGAAATAATCCGGTCCGCCCTGGATCAGTCTCCCATGTTCTCCGGAAGGATAACCGGCCGCGGTCCCAGGTACTGTCCGTCGGTAGAGGACAAGATCGTGCGCTTCCCGGACAGGGATAGTCACCAGATCATACTGGAACCCGAGGGATGGA
>JAPOOT010000168.1 GCA_026713285.1 Gemmatimonadota bacterium
GACCGTATCAGAGTTTGACCGTATCAGATACCAGTCGCAGATGGTGAAAGCCGATTCCAGGGGGCACGTATGGCTACAGAACATATTGGACTGAAATCAAAGGATAAACCCGATCTCCTGATGGAGGAAACGGAGGAACCCACCGCCGACGTGTCCGTCGATGACGCGTCCAACGCCAACGCGCCGCATGTCGAAGGAGGACTGACGGTCGAGCGTCTGTTCAGCAATCCGGGCGTGGACCCCTACGACGGCGTGGAGTGGGAAAAGCGCACGGCCACCATCTCGGGGGACGGCGGCGAAGTCGTCTTCGAGCAGAAGGACATGGAGTTTCCCGTGGCCTGGTCGCAGTTGGCCACCAACGTCGTTGCGTCGAAGTACTTCCGCGGACCCCTGGGTACCCCGCAGCGCGAGAACAGCGTGAAGCACATGATCGACCGCGTGGCGGATACGATCGCCGGTTGGGGACGGGCACAGGGTTACTTCGCGTCGGAAGAGGACGCAGACGCTTTCCACAACGAGCTCAAATCCATCATCCTCCACCAGCGCGCCACGTTCAACAGTCCGGTCTGGTTCAACGTGGGCGTCGAGGACACGCCCCAGTGTTCAGCGTGTTTTATCCTCTCGGTGGAAGATTCGATGGAGTCGATCCTGGAATGGTGCAAGGTGGAAGGCATGATCTTCAAGGGTGGTTCCGGCGCGGGCGTCAACCTGTCGCGCATCCGGTCCTCGAAGGAGATACTTTCAGCCGGCGGGCAGGCTTCCGGACCGGTCTCCTTCATGCGGGCGGCCGATTCGGTGGCCGGTTCCATCAAGTCTGGGGGCAAGACGCGGCGGGCCGCCAAGATGGTCGTCCTGGACATCGATCACCCCGACGTGGTGGAGTTTATCTGGTGCAAGGCCAACGAGGAGCGCAAGGCCTACGCCCTCGGCGACGCCGGGTGGGACATGACGCTGAACGGCGACGCTTGGAGTTCCATCCAGTTTCAGAACGCCAATAACTCCGTCCGGGTGACCGATTCATTCCTTGACGCCGTGGAAGAGGACGGCGAGTGGGCGCTTCAGTCGATCACGACGAAAAAACCCGTGGAAAGCCTTCGGGCGAAGGAGATCATGGAGTGGATCGCGGAAGCCGCCTGGCAGTGCGGCGATCCCGGCATGCAGTACGATACGACCATCAACGACTGGCACACCTGCGCCAACACGGACCGTATCAACGCCAGCAACCCCTGTTCCGAGTACATGCACCTTGACAACAGCGCGTGCAACCTGGCCTCGATCAACCTGCTCAAGTATTTGACCAACGACGGCACCTTCGACGTGGTGGGATTCACCCACACCGTCAATATCATGATCATGGCGCAGGACATCATCGTCGACAACGCGAGCTACCCTACCGAAAAGATCGGGGAGAACGCCCGCGCCTACCGGCAACTCGGCCTGGGGTACGCCAACCTCGGCGCGCTGCTCATGGCCATGGGGCTGCCCTACGACAGCGATGGCGGGAGGGCATACGCCGGGGCCATCACGGCGCTGATGACCGGCCAGGGGTACTTCCGGTCTTCCGAACTCGCCGAAAACCTGGGCACCTTCGCGGGTTACAGGGAGAACAGCGACCCCATGCTCCGGGTCATGCAGAAACACCGGGACGCCGTGGAGGACATTCAGCCGGAGATGGTCGACAAGAACCTGCTGGACGCCGCGCGGACCGCGTGGGAAAATGCCCTTGCCCTAGGCAGGAAGCACGGCTACAAAAACAGCCAGGCCACGGTGCTGGCGCCTACGGGCACTATCGCCTTCATGATGGACTGCGACACGACGGGCATCGAGCCCGACATCGCCCTCGTGAAGTACAAGCGCCTGGTGGGCGGCGGCACGATGAAGATCGTGAACCGCACCGTCCTTTCGGCCCTGGAGAAGCTGGGCTACTCAAAGAAGCAGATCGAGCGGATTGTCGACTACATCGACGCGAATGGGACCATCGAGGGGGCTCCGCACCTGCTCCAGGAACACCTTCCGGTATTCGACTGCGCCTTCCGGGCCGAGAATGGCAGCCGTTCCATCCACTACATGGGACACGTGAAGATGATGGCCGCCGCGCAGCCCTTCATCTCAGGCGCCATTTCCAAAACGGTCAACCTGCCCAACGAGGCGACGGTCGAAGACGTCATGAACGTGTACATGAAAGGCGGAGAACTGGGACTCAAGGCCCTGGCCATTTACCGCGACGGATCCAAGCGCACCCAGCCGCTCAGCACCAAGGCTTCGGAGAACGAAGAAACGGCCGAGGTCCAGCCCGTTCGCCGGCGGCTGCCGGACGAGCGCGAGGCCGTGACCCACAAGTTCAGCATCGCCGGACACGAGGGCTACCTGACGGTGGGTCTCTTCGAAGACCGCCAGCCCGGCGAGATCTTCCTGCGGATGTCCAAGGAAGGCAGCACGGTATCCGGCATGATGGATGCTTTCGCCACGGCCATATCGGTTTCGCTGCAGTACGGCGTGCCGCTGGAAAGCCTGATCCGCAAGTTCAGCCACATGCGGTTCGAACCGGCCGGCATGACCGGAAACAAGGACGTGCCCATCGCAAAGTCCATCACCGATTATATCTTCAGATGGCTCGCGTTTAAGTTCCTGCCCGAGGACAGTCATTCCGATATCGTGGCGGACACGGACATGGATTCCACCATGCATTCGAACGCCATGGACCGGACGATGACCGCGCAGGAGAACCAGGAACACGAGGTCTATACCGCCCAGGCCGA
>JAPOOT010000301.1 GCA_026713285.1 Gemmatimonadota bacterium
CAAGATCCCGGCAATTGCCCACAGTCTGTTGAAGGCCGGCGCGATCGGGGTCACCTGCGCCAAGCTCGGCGAGGCCGAAGTCATGGTCGCGGGGGGCGTCGAGGACATCCTGATCGCCAACCAGGTGGTGGGTCCGCCGAAATACACCCGTTTGGCCCATCTCTGCAGGCAGGCGGACGTGAAAGTCGCCGTCGACAACGACGCCACGTTGGCGGACCTGGGTCGCACCGCGGTCGAAACAGGCGTCGAAGTCGGCGTGCTCATCGAACTGAACACGGGCATGGAACGGGCCGGAGTCCGGCCCGGTGACGCAGTCGTCGCACTCGCCCGCAAGGTCCACGAGACCCCCGGCCTGCGGTTCCGGGGCGTCATGGCCTGGGAGGGACACGCCTGCGTGGAGGAAGACTCCGACTGGAAACACGGGGAGATCAGGCGGGCCGTGGGAGACCTCGTGGATTCCGCGGAACGGTGCCGGGCCGCGGGACTGCCCTGCGACATCGTGAGCGGCGGAGGAAGCGGCACCCTGTCGGTAACACCCGACCTGGAAGGGATCACCGAGATCCAGGCGGGCGGCGCGATCTTCAACGACGTGATGTATTCCCTCTGGGGGGTTCGGACCGACCCGGCGATCTACGTGCACGTTTCGGTCACCAGCCGCCCCGAACCGGACCGGCTTATCGTGGACGCCGGGTTCAAGACGGTGCCCGCGTGGTTCGGCATGCCCATGCCGGTGGGCATCGAGGACGTGAAGAGCGTGCGCATGTCGGCGGAACACGGCACCGTGACCTTCAACAGTCCCAATCACGAGATCGCCGTCGGCGACAAACTCGATCTCATGGTGGCTTACACCGACGTCACCCTGTTCCTTCACGACCACCTCTACGGAATCCGCAACGGGGTCGTCGAGACCGTCTGGCCCATCCTCGGCCGCGGAAAACTGCGCTGAGCGGAGCGGCCCTTCCAGCTGAGCGGACCGGCCCTTCCAGATTGAGCGGAGCGGCCCTTCCAGCCACCTGATCGAATCGGAGTGGGTATCCAGCATGACCACAAGAACCAAATACAGCCCGATTACCCGGTCCGGTTTCGGGGCCGAACTCGAAGGCCTGGATCTCGCACGGCTCGATGAAACCATGGTCAACGAGGCCATGGACGCGTTTCACGAGGCGGGTGGATTGATCCTCATCCGTGATCAGGGCCATATCGAACCCGACGATCTCCTGGAGTTCGTGAGCCGGTTCGGGACGCCGGAAGGAAATGAGAAATACGATCCGTCTTTCCTGGTGCCGCATTATCCCGACATACTGCGGATCGGCAATGCCAGGAAGGACGGCATGCACACCGCTCTTTTCATCCAGGCGGACCCGCCGCCGTTTCTGTGGCACATGGACGATTCATTCCGCCATCCCCAGCCGGCCGGTTCCTGCCTGTTCTGCGTACGCACGCCTCCCGAGGGCGGGGAGACGGGCTTCGCGGGGATGACCGCGGCCTACGAGGGCCTGCCGGACGACGTCAAGGCACGCATCGACTCCATCCGGACCGTCCATTCCTACCATCATCTCAACGAACTGCTCAGGAAGAAAAACCGGCACCGGCCACCGCTCAGCAAGGCGCTCATCGAGCAGTTTCCGCCGATCGTCCGGCCCCTGGTCGCCCGGCACCCGGAGACTAATCGGAAATCGCTCTATCTCCCCCTATGCCACATCGAGTCCGTCGAGGGCCTGGAGAAGTCGGAGGGCGACGCGCTGCTGAACGGCCTGCAGGACCATGCGATACGGGATGAATATACCTACATGCACCGATGGCGCCCGGGTGATCTGGTGGTCTGGGACAACCGGTGTACGCTGCATGCCCCGACGCCCTTCGACGATACGCGCTATGAACGGCTCATGTACCGGTTGACCTTCGGCGGCCGCCAGATCGCCGGTTTCTGATCCGCCGCGCAATGCGCGCGGTATGGACTGCGGACCCTTATCCAGGAACGCGGCAAGTGCCCAAAAAAACACCCTATCGGCAGTGGGGGCGGGACCTGGACGCACAGTCGGTCCAGCAGATGGAACGGGCCTGTTCTCTGCCCGTGGCCCTGGCCGGCGCGCTGATGCCGGACGCCCACGTGGGTTACGGCCTGCCCATCGGCGGCGTGCTGGCCACGGACAACGCGGTCATTCCCTACGCCGTGGGCGTCGACATCGCCTGCCGGATGAAGCTGACCGTCCTGGACATGCCCCTGGACACGCTGCGCCAGGACCGGGGAACGGACCGGCTCAGAAAGGCCATCTCCGCGGAGACACGCTTCGGCGTCGGATCCAGTTTCAAGAAACGCCGAAACCACCCGGTCCTTGACCGGAACTGGTCCGTATCTCCCGTGACGCGCAAGGCCAGGGACAAGGCCTGGAGCCAGCTTGGCACCAGCGGGAGCGGCAACCATTTCGTCGAATTCGGTGAACTGACCCTGAACGAACCGTTGAACGGGCTGGATACCGGCGCCTACCTCGCCCTGCTTTCTCACAGCGGCAGCCGGGGGACCGGCGCCATGGTCGCCTCCCATTACAGCAGGTTGGCCATGTCCCTTCGTCCCGGGCTGTCCAAAGAGCAGCGCCATCTCGCCTGGCTGGACCTGGACACCGAACCGGGCCAGGAGTACTGGGCGGCCATGGAGCTCATGGGACACTACGCGGCGGCCAACCACGCCTGCATACACCGCCACATGGCCGGCCACCTGGGCACGGAAGTGTTGCTTGATCTGGAAAACCACCATAACTTCGCATGGAAGGAAAAGATCACTGTCCCCGGCCAGCGTCCGGACCGGA
>JAPOOT010000518.1 GCA_026713285.1 Gemmatimonadota bacterium
GCACCTGCCCATCGAACCCCTCGTGATCATGTACGGCCGCGGACAGCTCATCGCGGCCCGAATCCAGCCGGAGGACCCATCGGGCACGCTCGATTACATGGAAAAGGCCTGGGTGCGGCACTTCCCCGATTTCCCCTTCGCCTTCTCCTTTATCGACGAAGATATCGACCGATTGTATCGTGCCGAACAGCGCATGGGGTACGTCTTTGCGGTTTTCGCCGCAGTGGGGGTACTGCTCGCGTGCCTGGGGCTCTTCGCGCTGGTCTCCTACACGGTCGAACGGCGGGTCCGGGAGATCGGCATCCGCAAGGCGCTGGGCGCTTCCGCCCGCCGCATGCTCGCCGCGCTGTCCGCCGAATTCGTTGGGCTCGTGCTCGTCGCTAACGCCCTCGCCTGGCCTGCCGCCTGGTTCGTCATGGGCCGCTGGCTCGAATCCTTCGCCTACCGGATCGAGATGGGGTGGGGGATCTTCGTCGTTTCCGGTGGCGCGGCCCTGCTGATCACGATGCTGACTATCGCATACCACGTGACCCGGACCGCGCTGGCCAATCCCACCGAAGTGCTGCGCAGCGAGTAAGGGAGAGGCTGGAAGGTGGGTCCGGTGCTTGTTCCTAAGTGTTCCGATTCCGCGGATGAATCGTGTGTGATCGATCGGACGGACTACGCCCTGCCCAGGTAGAGGTCCCGGCCGGCCACCAGGCTGGCCATCTTGCGGTCCGCCACGCTGCGGGGAAGCATCCAGAAACCGCAGTCGGGGTGCACCCAACGCACGCGCTCCGGACCGAGCACGTCGACGGAATGCTCGATGCGCCGGGCGACCTCGTCCGGAGATTCGACCCCGTTGTCCTTGATGTCGACCACACCCACGCCCAGTGCGATGTCTTCGCGCAGGTCTCTGAACAGCGGCAACTCGTCGTACCCTCTCCGGGCGAACTCCAGCACCAGGTGGTTCACGTCGAGGTTGTTCAGGAAGCCCATGAGATCGTTCCACAGGCCGCTTTGGATGCTCTGGCCGCCGTAGTTGCCGAAGCAGAGGTGCAGCCCCTTCTCGCCCTTCACGGCGCCCAGTACGTGGTTGATGGGTTCGTGGGCCCAACTCGCGTCCTTCGGGTGGCCGGTCAGATTGGCCTCGTCCACCTGCAAGATCGGCGCGTCGATCTCGCCGACCTGATTGCGCAACACCTCCGCGATGTCCATCGTCATCTTCTGCAGATCGCCGTAGTGCTCGTCCAGTAGCGTCTTGGCCAGCATGTAGGGCGAGGTGACGGTGAACTTGAGCGTCCGGTCCGTGAGGGGCCGGATCATCTTCCACGCGGCCGGAAGATTCAGCGTACCCTCTTCGATCCAGTCCTTCACGATGCCGCCCGGGGTACTGCGAAAGGCCATCCCTTCGCGCTTTCTGAATTGGGCGAGGACCTCGCGGGAAACCTCCGTCGTGATCCCGGACATGGGCCGGATGAAATACTCGATCATCCCATTGGTCTCCGGGTGGCTGACGTCGAAACGGGAAAGCTCGCCGTCGGTGAGCACGTCGATCCCGGCCAGTTCCTGGGTCTTCAGGATCACCTTGGCCGCGTCGATCAGGTTGGGCGTGGTGGGATAGGCCGCCAGCCAGTCGGGGATGGGATAGCTGCCGACCACGGTCGTCTTGATTACGGGTACCGCCATTGTGTGGACTCCCTTTACTGATTAGGTCCTTCAAAGCCTTCGTTCCGGTTCCAGTTCTTTTCACATAACATAACGCTGAGATCAAGTATACATTATGCATCTCAAAGTGGGTATCAATACCGAACCCATCGGTCCTTCACCAGCGTGTTATTTCCGATGGCGCGTGCCGGTGCTGTATGTCGCTGTATGTCGCTGCAAATTGCTGTAAAAAGTATGCATACGCGCCTCAAGTCCATTCCCCGCATACCGTTCCGGAAAGCCCTGCCAGCAAGGTCCCGAGATGCTCAAAAACTACCTGACCATAGCGATCCGCCAAATGACGCGGCAGAAGGGATATACGGCGATTAACGTGCTCGGACTGGCCGTGGGCATGGTCTGCGCCATTTTGATCTTCCTTTACGTCGATTTCGAGCTCAGCTATGACCGGTATCATGAGAACGCCGGCCGGATCTACCGTGTCGCGGTCAACAACGACGCCCGGACGCCCCCGGCCCTGGCGCCCGCATTGCAGGAATACTTCCCGGAAATCACGCACTATGTTCGCCTGCTGCCGACAACCGGTGTGTGGATCATGAAACACGCGGAGAACCTGTACTATGAAAACCGGGTCTACTGGGCGGACAACGCGCTGTTCGACATTTTTGATTTTCCCTTGATCCAGGGAGATCCCCGGACGGCCCTCGTTGCGCCTTTATCCGTGGTAATCAGCGAAGATACGGCCCAAAAGTACTTCGGAGAAACAGATCCGATGGGCAAGACGATAGTCGCCGATAACGGTTTCCTGTTACTGACCGTTACGGGCGTCATGGAAAACACGCCGGCGAATACACACCTTCAGGCCGACTTCATCATTTCCCTGTCCTCGGCTTACCAGGGAGACCTGAAATACTGGTCGTGGATCAATTTCTACACCTACATTCTGTTGTCCGAAGGCCAGTCACCAGAGGCTACCGAGAGGAAACTGCCCGATTTCGTGAACCGGCACATCGGAGAACGCGAGGGCCGTTTCGATCTCTTTCTGCAGCCGGTAACCGACATCCATCTCCATTCCAATCTCGCGCATGAACCCGGCGCGAACAGCGACATCACCTATGTTTACATCCTGTCGGCCATCGCCGTCTTCATCCTGGTCGTCGCCTGCATCAATTTCATCAACCTGTCTACCGCACGGTTTGCCGTCCGCGCTCGAGAAGTGGGACTGCGCAAAGTGCTGGGAGCCCGCCGTAACCAGCTGATACGTCAGTTCCTGGGAGAATCGGTCCTGGTAACCGCCGCGGCGCTGATGATCGCCCTGGTGGTCCTTTTGCTGATCTCCCCGTATATCGACGGCTTTGCGGGGAAACCGGTAACCGCGGCATTCACGGGACATCTCCCCTGGCTGCTCGCACTGCCGGTGGTTGCGCTGATCATCGGGTTGTTATCCGGCAGCTATCCCGCTTTCCTTCTTTCCGCCATGCAACCGATACAGGGCGTGAAGGGAGGCCGCCGGCTCGATTCAGCCGGGGCCATGTCGAGGAAGATCCTGGTTGTAATCCAGTTCTCGATTTCCATCGCGTTGATCATCAGTACGGGAATCTTGTTCAATCAGATGGAATATCTCCGGAACAAGCGTCTGGGCTTCGATCAGAACCAGGTGATCGTGATACCCACGTTTAACGACGTCCTGGATGACTTTCAGCCCTGGAAAGAAGCCTTGCTGCAACATGCAGGCGTGATCGGGGTGACCCAAAGCAGGTCGCTGCCAGGGCTGGCCGGCAACATCGGCCAGGTTGAGACCGTCACGATACAGCGCGTCGATGACCCCGGCAGTACCAGGCACGACGCGCAGGGACTGAACGTCGGTCTGGATTTCGTGGAGACCCTGGGCATGGAACTGATTGCAGGGCGGTCTCATGATGGTGCGTTTGCCAGGGAAGCGGAGAGACTGAACATAGTAATCAACGAAACGGCGCTCCGCGCGCTGGGCTGGGAAACCCCGGAGGCGGCCATCGACCAGCAGGTACGGTTCGGCAACGACGATACGCGGACGGTTATCGGTGTGATCGGGGATTTCCATTTTCGATCGTTGCATCTGAAGATCGAACCGCTCGTGTTGTTTCTGGGCGGCGGTTCCCACATGGCGGTCAAGCTCCAGCCCGGGGTCGTGGAAGATACGCTGGATATGATTGAAAGCCAGTGGTCGCGGTTCTTTCCGGATTTCCCCTTCGCCTACACGTTCCTCGACGAGAACATCGACCGGCTGTACAGGTCGGAAGTCGCTACCAGTTACGTGATCGGCATATTCGCCATGGTGGCTGTTTTCCTTGCCTGTCTCGGACTGTTCGCGTTGGTTTCGTTCACGGCGGAGCTGCGAACCAGGGAGATCGGCATTCGGAAATCGCTCGGCGCTTCCGTCCACCGGATGCTGGCCCTGCTTTCCGGCGAGTTCATCGGCCTCGTGCTCCTCGCCAATTTCTTCGCCTGGCCGGCTTCGTGGCTGGTCATGCAGCGGTGGCTCGAGTCTTTCGCTTACCGCACGGAGGTCGGATTGGGCGTCTTCTTTCTTGCGGGCGGGCTGGCCCTGCTGATCACGCTGATCACCATCGCCTTTCATGTGACCCGTACCGCCCTGACCAATCCGGCGGAGGTGTTGCGAAACGAGTGACCGGGGCCGGGTCAAGCGAGGTTTCGTAGCGATACGCAAAGGGACGGGCAATTCCATGAAACACGTCGTCATCGTGGGTGGCGGTTTTGCCGGACTGAACGCGGCCAAGAAACTCGGCGGCCGGACCGATGTCCGCGTCACCCTGGTGGACCGGCAAAACTACCACCTGTTCCAGCCGCTCCTCTATCAGGTGGCCATGGCCGGCCTGTCGCCCGCCGATATCGCCACGCCCATACGCAGCGTGCTCGCCCGGTGCGGGAACATTTCGGTGTTGCAGGGCTCGGTCGAGCGGGTCGATCTGCGGGAGCAGACTGTATCGGCGGATTTCGGCCAGCTTCATTATGATTACCTGATGCTCTGTTGCGGGTCGATCCCGAGCTATTTCGGTCACGATGACTGGGAGGAGCACGCACCCAGCCTGAAGACGATTCCGCAGGCCACCGAGATTCGCCGGCGCCTGCTGAGCGCCTTCGAAGAAGCGGAACGGACC
>JAPOOT010000417.1 GCA_026713285.1 Gemmatimonadota bacterium
GATCAACGCCAGATATTTCAGCGACTTGCGGTATAGATCCAACGTCTCGTCGTATTGGGCGTGACGACCCTCGGCAACGATCTGTTTTCCAGCGACCGAGACGGATTTCACCGCCCGCGGCGTGGCGCCGAAGAGGATGGCGTCAGAAGCGTGATCCGGATCCATAGCGGCTATGGATGGATCGTCGGGATCCAGGTGGACATGATCATCCCGCCAGGATTCATCCAGACCGCAGGCCGCGTATCCCAGTCTCGTAACCGCGTCAAGCAGCACCGGCGCCTCGGCCACTGCATCCCGCTTCTCGAGCCGGGTCCGCTCGTCCAGCTCCACGGCCCGGATTTCCTCGAAGGGGTTCTCGCAGGAGTGGCTGTCCACGCCCACGCAGAGCCGCGCACCGGCCCGGAGGAGTTTGGACGTGGGCGGGAGCCCATCGCCGAGATCTCTTTCCGTGGTACGACAGATGCAGACGAAGGTCCCGCTTTTTCCAAGCGCTTCGACTTCACCTTCATCAAGGTGCGTGGCATGCACGGCCACGAACCGAAGGGACAAGACACCTTGATTGGAAAGTAGCGCGACGGGCGTGGTCCCGTGTTCAGACCTGCATTCGGCCAGTTCGGTCCGCTGTTCACAGACGTGCATGTGGAAAGGAAGTTCATGTTCTTCGGCGTAGGCCGACAGAATGCGGATATCGGGGAGGGGAACGGCCCGAATGCTGTGGGCGGCCACGGCTACAGTAACGTTGGGATCATCCGCGTAACGCGATCTCAGCACGTCGAGATCCCTTAACACATCATCGATCGACGGGTCGATGAACCGTTTCTGCGCCGGTACCGCGGTCTGCCGGTAACC
Organism: Gemmatimonadota bacterium; assembly: GCA_026713285.1. Taxonomy (GTDB): domain Bacteria; phylum JAAXHH01; class JAAXHH01; order JAAXHH01; family JAAXHH01; genus JAAXHH01. Next base: position 850 of record JAPOOT010000417.1, read on the forward strand.
TGCTCTCAGGTAGGCGGTACGGATCAGGCAGATACGCAGGCCGACATCCCTGGCAGCTCGCACGACTGCCTCCGCCAGTTCGTTGCGGTTTGCATAGGGGCGCCCCCCGGGACCATGATGCACGTAATGGAACTCACCGACGGCCGTTACTCCAGACATCGCAAGTTCGGTATAGGCGAACCGCGCGATCGCGTACAGGTCATCCGGTCGGAGCCTTTCGACCAACCGGTACATCTCGTCCCGCCAGCCCCAGAACGTGCCCGCACGGGTCGCGCGGCGCTGGGTCCGCCCACGAAGCGCGCGCTGGAAAGCGTGGGAATGGGCCGTGGCGAGACCCGGCATGACCCAGTGGCCTTCTTCGTATTGAACGGAAGGCACGTTATTCCCGGAATTCATGGGTTCAAGACCTGCCCGTTCTTGATCACGGTATGCACCGGGTTTCCGCCGAAGAAATAAGGTATGTGGCGGTAATCTGCCTCGTTCAGAATCAGGATATCGGCCCGCTTGCCGACTTCAATGGAACCGGTCCGGTCCCCCTGGCCGATGGCGAAAGCCGCATTGATGGTGGCAGCATGCAGCGCTTCCGCGGGTGTGAACCGCTGGTACCTGCAGGCTATGGCCATGACCGTGGGCATGGATGGACACGGTGCCGAACCGGGATTGAGGTCGGTAGCGAGGGCTACGGCAGCGCCGGCTTCCATCATTGCCCGTCCGTCGGCGTATTCCGCCATGCCCAGGTTGAAGTTCACGGCCGGTAGCAGGACGGCGATCGTGTCCGAGTTGGCCAGCGATTCGATCGCCTCCCGGCCCGTCACGTCGAGGTGGTCCACCGATGCGGCGCCGAGTTCCACGGCCATGGCAACGCCGCCGAAATCGTTGAACTGGTCCACGTGCATCTTCGCTTTCAAACCGGCATTTATCCCGGCCTCCAGCACGCACCGGGACTGGTCGAGATCGAATGCATGGTCTTCGCAGAACACGTCGACGTGCATGGGTACTCCGCGATCCGAGAAGCGCGAGGACTGGTAC
>JAPOOT010000485.1 GCA_026713285.1 Gemmatimonadota bacterium
ACGGAACCGTGGTCCTGGAAGAAGTTCAAGCATATGCTGGGTTTCTTCGGGCCCGCCGCGCTGGTGGCGTCCATGGCGGTAGGCGCGGGGGAGACCATACTGGTTACCGGCGTGGGCGCCTGGGCCGAATACGGCCTGCTTTGGCTGATCCTGCTGAGCGTGCTCGTCAAGGGCGTTGCGGTGACGTACCTGCTGGGGCGGTTTACGGCGGTGAGCGGCCAACCTTTCGGCCGCATGCTGGCGAAGTTGCCCGGTCCCAGGGGCTGGTTCATCCTGACGCTGTTGACCATCGAACTGCTCGCCCTGAGCATCGCCCTGACGGCAGTCGCCAAGCCCTGTGGGAATCTCGTCGTCCATATCTTCACGGATTCGCTGCCCGTGGGCCCGACGGATACGTTCTGGGAGAACCTGGTTACCACGGTGTTCCTGGGACTGGCCATCGGGCTTAGCCTGCTCACCTCCTACGACATCCTCGAAAAGCAGCAGATCATCATCTGCGGCATCCTGGTGACCGGCACGATCGTGGCCACGGTCATCGTCTGGCCGAGTATCAGTGCCATCCTCTTCGGAACGCTGTCCATCGGGAACCTGCCCGCAGCCCCCGATTGGGCGCCGTCGGCCGCGCGGAACGATTACTTCCTGAACCTGGTCACGGTTTTCGGCTACGTGGGGGGCACGCTGAGTACCTACCTGGCCTATTCGGGCTGGGTGGCCCACCGGGGCTGGGGCCTGACTGGAAACCCGGTAATGAAGCGGCTTGGCGACCGGATCGACGGCACGCTGAAGATCAACTACCTCCGGGAGGATGCCACGCAGGTGAAGCGCATGCGCGTACTGCTTTCACCCCTCAAGTGGGACGTATCCATGGGGGCGCTCGTGCTCTTCATCGTCACGGCCGCCTTCATGATCGCGGGCGCGGTCGTGCTCTACCCGCGGCAGACGGTCCTTCCCGGCAACGCGTGGGACCTGCTTACGAGACAGTCTTCCATCTGGGCGCAGATCCACGCGGCCCTCATCCCGGTATACTACGTGGCCATTCTCGCGGCCCTCTGGGGCACGCTGGCCACCATACCTGAAGCCCTGACCCGGTTCGCCCACGAGTTCCTCACGGCCGTCTGGCCGCGTTTCGCGTCTTATTCCTACCGCAGGCTGCAGGCCTTCATCGTGATCTGGTTCTTCATCTCTTCCTCCGTGGCGATCTGGAGCGATATCACCTTCGACCTGATCACGCAGATCGTTGCCCTCCTGGCGACCAACATGGGCGTGGGCCTGGTTTGCTTCGCGGCGGTCTACCTGAATTTCAAATTGCCTCCGGCCTACCGGACCCGGCCCGCCATGCTCGTCCTCGGGGTCGTCTCCACGGTGGTGCTCCTATCGGCCTTCGTCGTCAGCGCCGCGGGCATGCTGCAGAAATAACGATAAGTCAAACGGGATTGTAAGAGATGGAGAGACGGCGCGACGCCTGTCGGTTACCGGTCGTGGCAAAGCACGGCAAAGTGCTACACCGCGTTCCATGCTGCAGTCGCCCGAAATGGATCAAGGCTAAAGATTGTCGAGGAGGACATTGATTGTCAGTGTGGTGAGTACAACTGACAGTCCTGTGAGGACAACTATGGTTGTAAACGCGACTCCAACAACCCACCTCTTCGTTGCGACGTGTTTCTGGGCATTTTCGAGGGAAGAGAGACGGTTGTCGATCATGTCCAAGCGTTCGACGAGGAAGTCCCACCGGGTCGAGGGTACGTCCAGTGGATCTTGTCCTGACATTTCGACTCCTTGATTGTGGAACGACACAAAAAAACATACTAGCGAACAAGGACATCGGCAACTCGTAAGTCCCGGCCGACTTACATGCCCGGCCTTCTTCAATCTGCCGATCCCACTTCTCCCTGTCCGAGTCGAAGGTCATTGTCTCAACGGTAGGTTTTTTTCTTAGAGACAGAATCCTCGTCTTGGATATTCTCTAAATTCAAAATCGCCCCAATATCTAATCCACGCCATATCGGTCTTGCTAATCGAGTTGCGTTCAAGCGAAATCCGATACCGGTCAGCCGAAGATTCATCCGGAGGAGATCCTTAAGGATTTGATATGTCTTGCGGTATAGACCACCAACAGAATGTAAAACAATACCGAGACTAAACTTAAACTTCCATCCATAGTGGTTTGGCGATATTCCTCCACTTCTCCTACAAACAAAACTCCGGCAATCAACATAATGACGTAGAGAGGCACCATGAAGAAGATTGTGAATCTGAACGTGCAGACCCATGACATCAATAGGAGATTCGGTAAGAAAGAACCTTCTGGATTTTGCTTGTTCGATCTATAGAGATAGTAATAAGCCGGACCAGCTATCAGGATCATCAGGACATTTGCAACATGATCCCAGGTAGTGTATGCAATGTTCAGAGCAACTGCGATCGAGACTAAGACACCATAGCCTATCACGTAAGGCAACAAGAATCTATCGGTAACCTTTCCCTCGTTGATTTCGTGCTTTAGTGCTTTGATATTCAAAATGTACATCGAATAAACCTCCCTTTCGTATATGAACTTCGGTCAATGACTATCAGTCAGATTCACTCTATTTGACTTCTGAGATCCAGCGACCGAGATTTGCGGCGTGCCTATTTATGGAGTTTATCCTGATATCAATTCAAAATATAGAAGCCAGAACACCAAAAACAATGATTTATGATACAGGAAAGAAACTACACATACGCCGCGGGTTTAACGTCAACTGCCGCCTTTTCGCTTGCTTGCACCTACCGATTTCCGTACTATGAAATCGTATTCGCGGCGTGGTTGGGATGGTTGTCGGTCAGCGGTTCGCAAGGTCCATTTTTGAAGGGACATGGAGTCGATCATGCAGGAGTTTTCCGCCGTAAGGCAACGAGACGAAGTACTGTACGACCTGTTGATCGCCGAGCGCGAACGGCAGCGGGACGGCATAGAACTCATCCCTTCGGAGAACTATGTCTCGCCGGCCATCCTGGAAGCCATGGGCTCCGTGCTGACCAACAAGTACTCGGAGGGGTATCCGGGCAAGCGGTACTACGGCGGCCAGCAGTACATCGACAAGATCGAAAACCTGGCCCGCAGGCGGGCGAAGGAACTCTTCGGCGCCGAGCACGTAAACGTCCAGTGCTATTCGGGCAGTCCGGCCAATACCGCGGTCATGTTCGGCCTGCTGGACTACGGCGACACGATCATGGGCATGAAGCTCGACCAGGGCGGACACCTGACCCACGGGCTGCATGTCAACTACTCCGGCAAGTCCTATAACGTGGTTTCCTACGGGGTTCGAAAGGAGACGGGCCGCATCGACATGGACGAGGTCCGCGACCTGGCCCTCGAACACCGTCCCAAGCTGATTATCTCGGGCGCCACGGCCTATCCGCGGCAGTTCGACTTCGAGGCCTTCAAATCCATCGCCGACGAAGCCGGAGCCATTCCCATGGCGGATATTTCCCATATATCGGGTCTCATCGTGGGCGGCGTCCATCCCAGTCCATTGCCCTTCACCGACGTGGTTACGACGACGACGCACAAGACGCTGCGCGGTCCTCGAAGCGCGATCATCATGTGCCACAAGAAATACGCGAAGGATATCGACCGGGCCGTGTTCCCCGGACTGCAGGGCGGTCCCCACGATCATATCACGGCTGCCAAGGCGCTGACCTTCAAGGAGGCCATGCAGCCGGAGTTCAAGGACTACGCCCGCCAGATCGTGGCCAACGCGAAGACCCTGGCCGAATCGCTGATCGGGCATGGTTTCGATCTCGTTTCCGGCGGGACCGACAACCATCTCGTGCTGGTGGACCTGACCGGCAAGGGCATCATCGGAAAAGACGCCGAAACCGCCCTCGACAAGGCCGGGCTGACCGTGAACAAGAACACGGTACCCTACGATAACAGATCGCCCTTCAGCCCGAGCGGGATCCGTATCGGTACGCCGGCGGCCACGACGCGGGGGATGAAGGAACCTGAGATGGAAAGGATCGCCGGGTGGATCGACAGGGCGATCGAGAACCACGGAAACGACGAAGCACTGTCATCGATCCATGACGAGGTCAGGGAACTTTGCAAAAGTTTCCCAGTCCCCGGAATTTCCACGACCGAGGCGGCGCTCATGCAGGAGACGGGCACCGGATAGCGCCGGTCCGCACTGGCCGGTTCCTGTCGGACCATGCCGGCCCCTGCATGCGTCTGTCCGTTCCGGCCGGTTTCTGCCGGTCGCGACCGGCCCTGGCCTGCCGATGTACCTTCGTTGACCGGGAGGTGGTGTCATGTACAGAATGATTGTAACCGTAGTCGCGTTTGTAGCCGCGTTCGTTTTCATTGCCGCGTGCGATTCGGGCATGGCGAAACAGGAAGAAGCTGCGGCACAGGGCAAGCCCGGCCCCGCAGAGAAAGTGACCATCGTCGAGGTCGCTTCCGACGGAACGAAGAAAGGAGCAGTTACGGTGGAAAAAGTGGTCAGGACCAAAGAAGAATGGAAAGAGCGACTTACCGACCAGCAGTACGCCATTGCCCGGGAGAAGGGCACGGAACGGGCCTTTTCCGGCAAATACGACAGGCACTACGAAGACGGTATCTACAAGTGTATCGGTTGCGGAACGCCGCTTTTCTCGTCCAGGACCAAGTTCAATTCGGGCACGGGCTGGCCCAGTTTCTACGAGCCGGTCGCCGAAGAGAACATAGACGAGAAAACGGATCGCAGTTTCGGCATGATCCGTACCGAGGTACTGTGCAAGCGATGCGATTCCCACCTGGGCCACGTATTTACCGACGGGCCGAGGCCCACGGGACTCCGGTACTGCATGAATTCCGCTTCCCTGGACTTCGAGCCCGAGGAGTAGGCTTCGGCAAGGCACAGGGAGCAGGTTCCCGGAAAGGAATAACCGGCAGGCCTCCGGTACGGCTTGGGAGCCTGCGATACCCATGCGCATTTCCGACGTTAAAGTCTTCCCGGTCTGGGGCGGTAACCGAAACTACCTTTTCGTCAAAGTGGAGACGGACGAAGGTATCTACGGGATAGGTGAAAGCGGTCTGACCTGGTGCGAGTTGGCCGTCCGGGAGATCGTCCTCGCCCTACGGGACCGGATCGTCGGCCAGGATCCGACCCGCAGGGAACACCTGTGGCAGTTAATGTTCCGCGGAGGTTTTTTTCCCGGCGCCCACGCCCTGTCCGCCGCGGTCAGCGCCATCGACATCGCCCTCTGGGATATCCACGGTAAGGCGCTCGGCGTTCCTGTTTACGAGTTGCTCGGCGGCAGGTGCCGGGACAAGGTGGTCTGCTATACGCATTGCGGAGGCGACGGCCCTTCCGAGGAACTGGTCGGCCAGGCGCAGGGCAGGGTGGAAGACGGATGGAAGTTCATCCGCTGGGGGCTGCCCCACGAAGGCGAGGTATTGGAGCCCACAAGGGCGGTGCGCAAGGGCATCGCGCAGTTCCAGGCGTTAAGGGAAGCCCTGGGCGACGACGTCGAATTGATCTGCGACGTGCATACCCGTCTCGATCCGCCCGAAGCGATCGCCTTCTGCCGTGCCGTCGAATCCTTCCGGCCCTATTTTATCGAAGACCCCCTGCGTTCCGAGAACAAGTCGTCCTACCGGATGCTCAGACAGCACGTCGCCGTGCCGCTCGGCGTCGGCGAGCACTTCACCAGCAAGTGGGAATTCCGGGAACTGATCGAGGAAGACCTGATCAACTACGCCCGGGTAGACCTATGCCTCGTGGGCGGGCTGACCGAGGCGCGGAAGGTAGCGGGCTGGTGCGAGACCCACTACATCGACCTGGCGCCGCACAACCCGCTTGGCCCCGTGTCCACGGCGGCCTGCCTGCACCTGAGCCTCGCGTCATCGAACTTCGCCGTGCAGGAATTGCCTATTCTGCCGGGCATGCTCCCGGAGATCTTCCCCGTCCAGGTCGAATGGAAGGAAGGATATCTGCTTCCGCCCGGCCGTCCGGGGCTGGGGTTGGAATTCGACGAAGATGCGGCGAAACGTCTTCCGTACCGCCCGGCCCGGGGCCACACGCTGCAGCGCGTGGACGGATCCTTTACGAACTGGTAACGGCCTTGCCCAGTCGACGGGTTGCTTCGCCTGGGTAGTGGTATTGTAAAAAGCAGTACAAAAACCAAAGTAAGTGCATTATCATACTCACACGATGGCCCTGATCCCAAACAAGTACAGATTCCACGCGCTGGTCCACGCGCCGGTCTGGCTCATCTGCCTGGCCCTGCTCTGGCCGGTTTCCCTGGAACCTGACGTCCTCAAGGCGGACCAGGCGACCCCCAGGATTGTAGATTATCAGAAACACCTGCCCCGGTCCTTCAAGAAACGCCACCGGAAATCCACGCGTTTTGTCGTATTGCACAGCACGGAATCGGGCCTGAGAAGTGCGCTGAGGACGCTCTCCCGAAGGGGACATTCCAACTACCTCGTCGCCCGGAACGGGACCATCTATCGAATCCTGGACAAGAAGTACCGTTCGCACCACGCGGGACTGAGCATGTGGAACGGGCTGAGGAACATCAGCAGCCATTCCATCGGCATCGAACTGGTGGGGTACCACAACGACCCCTTTACCGCGTCCCAGTACGAGTCCCTCAAGTGGCTGATCGAGGTGATGCAGCGGGTGTACAAGATACCCGATCACCACGTGCTGGAGCATTACCGCGTCGCCTATGGCAGGCCGAACCGGTGGGTAAAGCGGCCCCACCGCGGACGCAAGAAGGATCCCGGGGTGTTCAACTTCAGCCGGGCGAGGGCCGGCCTGACCTCGAAGGATCCGCGCAACAGCATTCTGTACGACCCGGACGTGCGGGCGGGACGGCTCATCCCGGATCCCGATATCGATATCGCCAGGGTCCGCCTCGTCGACCGCGGGAAGTATGACCTGGCGGTCGCCCAACTGTCCGAACACGTCATTACGAAGAACAACTCGGCCTGGCGCATCGCCCGGGGCGAATATAACGCCGCCACGACGGTATACCGATTTCCTAAAGGTACCGTAATGCGCGGGGACGAGATCAGGAACTGGGACCGGATCCCGGTCGGAACGAAGGTCTATCTAAACCGCGATCGCACCGAAGACGTCCAGGCGGTCACGGCCACCGTGCCCGTCATCGTAAGGGGAACTACGGCCTTCGACATCGCCGGTCCCGCTTACAAGCGGTCCGACACCTACTACATCTTTCCGAAGGGCACGGTAAAACATGGCAGGCAGGTCCGCCGATGGTCCCGCATCCCGCCGGGGACGCGGGTGCTCGTTCGTTATAACGCGCCAGTCGCGTTGAACAGCGCCGGCCGCCAGGCCGTGCGCCGGGCCGATACCGTGTTCCTGGTACCCCGCAGCAAGGTACTGGTCGCCGCCAACGTTCCGGACACCTCCCGGCTCAACAGCGGGACCCTGGTCTTCACCAAGAAATAGGTTCGACAGACAGCCTTAAAACATCGCAGCGCGCCACAGAGGAGGCGATTCATGGAATTTGTGGAACGGGGTATCGTTCTATTCGCCGATACTGCCTGGTCGTACCTGTTGTACCTGCTCATCGGCGGCGGTCTGTTCCTTCTCCTGTACTCCCGCTTCATGCCGTTCCGTTACTTCAAACACTCGATCGAGATCATCCGCGGGAAATACGACGACCCGAACGAAACCGGCGACATCACCCATTTTCAGGCCCTGGTCAGCGCCCTCGCGGCAACCATCGGCATGGGCAACATCTCCGGTGTGGCCGTCGCCATCGCGGTCGGCGGGCCCGGCGCCATGTTCTGGATGTGGGTCAGCGCCCTCGTCGGCATCGCGACCAAGTTCTTCACCTGCTCCCTGGCGATCATGTACCGGGGGCAGGACAGCGCCGGGAAGACGCAGGGCGGCCCCATGTACGTCGTCCGGGAAGGACTCGGCCGGCATTGGAAACCGCTGGCCGTCTTCTTCGCCGTCGTCGGCGTGATCGGATGCCTGCCGCTGTTCCAGGTCAACCAGCTGGTGCAGATCATCCGCGACGTGATCTTCGTACCCATGGGCGTGGTCGGCGAAGATCATTTCTGGTTCGATCTCACGGCCGGCATCGTGCTGGTGCTGATCCTGGGAACCGTCATCTTCGGCGGCATCACCCGGATCGCCGACGTCGCCACACGCGTCGTTCCCGCCATGGTGATCCTGTACATGATCTGCGCCCTCTGGATCATCGCGCTCAACCTGGGGGACGTCCCGCGGTATCTGATGCTGATCATCACCGACGCCTTCACGGGAGAAGCCGCGGCGGGCGGCGCCGTGGGCGCGGTCATCATCACCGGCGTGCGCCGGGCCGCCTTCTCGAACGAGGCCGGCATCGGAACCGAATCCCTCGTACATGGCGCGACGAAGACCAAAGAACCGGCGCGGGAGGGCATGGTGGCCATGCTGGAACCCGTCATCGATACGATGATCGTGTGTACCTGCACGGCACTCGTGATCCTCATGACCGGGGTATGGCAGACGACTTCGGACAACGGCGTGACGCTGACGTCAAACGCCTTCGAATCCGCCATGCCGGGCTTCGGTTCGTACATGCTGATCATCTGCGTGGTCTTCTTCAGCGCGAGTACGATTTTCACCTATTCCTACTACGGCACCAAGTGCCTGGGATTCCTGATCGGAGCCAGGTACCAGTTTCTGTACAACTACTTCTACGTGGGATGCGTCATCCTCGCGTCGGTCTCTTCGCTGGATGCCGCAATCAGCCTGATAGACGGCACGTTCGCCCTGATGGCCATCCCCACTATGATCTCGGCCCTGGTGCTCTCTCCGAAGGTGATGGCGGCGCTCCGGGATTACCGGAAACGCCATCAGCCGGAGCGGGATTCGTCGAGCCGGGTTTCCGCGGGCAGGTAGATCCTGCACGAGACCGGATCCCGCACGAGACCGGATCCCGCACGAGACCGGATCCCGCACGAGACCGGATCCCGCAGGAAACTTCGATCAATCAGCCTGTGTGAACTCGAACTGCGATTCGATTTCAACTGTGATTCAGAAGGGACGAATACCCATGACGTGGCCCGTTCTACATCATTACGACCCGGATCATCTCTCGCGAATCGCCTTGCCGCTCGGGGGGATCGGCACGGGTACGGTTTCTTTGGGGGGGCGGGGCGACCTGCGGGATTGGGAACTGATGAACCGTCCGGCCAAGGGGTTCATACCGGGCCGGGACACCCGGAGCCCGCCGTCCTTCACGTTGTACGCCCGGCCTGAGGGCGGTGATTCCGTAACGCGTCTGCTCGAGGGACCCCTCGAATACTTCGAGTACGAAGGCGCCAGCGGAAGTCCCGCCGCGAACCACGGCTTGCCGCGGTTTGCCCGATGCGCATTCGACGCGGCCTACCCCTTCGGCCAGGTCCACCTTTCCGACGACGAGGTGCCAGTCGAAGTGCGGCTGGAGGCCTTCAATCCCCTCGTGCCGTGCGACGCCGACCGCAGCGGCCTGCCCTTGGCGGTCCTCCGGTACGTGCTGACCAACCGGACCGATGTCCCTGTCTCGGCCGCCGTATGCGGCTCGATACCCAATTTCATCGGCATGGACGGCACGGAAGGGGCCTGCAGCGAAAACCGCAACCGCTACCGCGCCGGCGATGGGTACCGCGGACTCTTCATGTCATCGAAGGGCGTGGACCGTCAGGCCGCGCAGTGGGGCACGATGGCGCTGGCGACCACGGCGGAGACGGTCAGCTACCGGACTGCTTGGCGCGACGACCGCTGGGGCACCCCGCTGCTCGACTTCTGGGACGAGTTCAGCGCGGACGGCATACTCTCGGACCGGGTCGCCGGCAACAACGACCGCCCCATCGCCTCCCTGGCGGCCCGGTTCGACCTGCCGCCGGAAGAAACGGCAAGCGTGACCTTCGTGCTGGCCTGGCATTTCCCCAACCGGTACACGTGGACACCGGCGACGAAGGAAGACCTGACCGTCGGCGGTGATACGGAGACCACCGAAGAAAACGCCTGTTGTGACGGCGGTCCGGACGATTGCGAGCGCAATGAGGGCTGCTGCGAGGACGGGGACGACAGCAGCGGCGACTGTTGCGACGACAACAGTGACTGCTGCG
>JAPOOT010000109.1 GCA_026713285.1 Gemmatimonadota bacterium
GCTAAGGAGAAAGCAAACGGCCAGCCGAGCAGTTCCGGATGGGACAGGGATGTGGTAGGGGTCTGTACTCCCCCGGCGGGTCGGGGGTGTGGGCGGTTCGGTGGTAAGGGCGGTTCGGTGGTAAGGGCGGTTCGGTGGTAAGGGCGGTTCGGTGGTAAGGGCGGTTCGGTGGTAAGGGCGGGTCAGTGGTAAGGGCGGGTCGCCCAGTCGTCATCGATGTCCTGGCGGACGATCAATGGCCGGACCAAGTTCCAACTGCCGCCGGTCACACAAACCGGTTTCGGGCGCCATAGCACCGGCTGGATCGCCGGCTGCGTCGTCACCCGGCATTGAACTGGCCTGCCATATCGCGGATATCGTGGATATCGTGGATTACATCTCTTCCAACAACCTGCCTCCGGACTGGCGCTGCCCTGAAACGGCTGATCCGGGACTTCCCGAGTCTGGGTCCCATAGCGATTCCAGCGACTCGACCACGGAGTCGAACTGTTCGAAATTCCACTTTTCGGCCACCTCGTTCACGAGAATCCTCGTATGGTGTATGATCCGTTGCGCCGCCTTCCTGCCATTTGCAGTGAATTCGCAAATAACCACTCTCCGGTCCTTTGGATCCGAACTTCGTTGAATGTAACCCTTGTTGACCAGGTGTCCTACGATGAGGGACATGTGCGGTAGTTTACTCCCCAGGTAATTCGCGAGGGTCCCCATCCGGGTGGGCCCGTGATGATACACCAACATCAGAGCATCCGCCTGGTGGGCGTTCAGATCGAGTTTCTTCAGTTCGTCAATACGTCCGTTGTGCATCAAACGGCCCAGGTGCTGCAACGCCCAAACGAACCTGTCCGTCAACTCCCGCCTGCTTCCTTCACTCGATGTGCCGTTCATGATCGCTATCCCCGTAGAAGTGATTAATGTACTGCTGTTACGATCGACGGATCCAAGCCCGCATGAAGTCAACCAGATACGTACGCAATAGAAAGGTATCTAAAAAAACGCCCATTCCATTCAAATATAACGAAATAAGTGTGACCAATGTGTGAACAATGGCCGCTAAAAGAGGGTAATTGCGCGATCGTCTTGCGTCATCATCCTTCGATCCGGCCGGCCGCACGTACCATGAATTGCGTCTGCGGTGATCTCCGGCGCTCAATGCCGCCAAGCCGGCGGCATCCGCTAAAGGCCTGTAAATACGGGGTTTCGTAATTTTTGTTGACATAATGATGTACAATTGTACAATATTAAAAGGGAGGTTTCAGCGTGAATATGGTCATCGATACATCGGCGATTATTGCATCCGTAATGCAGGGTCCGGAACGCGGTGCCCTGGCCGAAGCGGCTTCGGGTCACGTCCTCATCGCGCCGGATTTCGTTCGATGGGAGATCTGCCATGCCTTCTCCGTCATGATCCGGCAGAAAGGGATCGACGCCGGGGAGGCGCGCAGAGGCATGGAAATCCTGGGCAACATCCCTCTACGTTACGTGGACGTGGACATGGCCCAGGTCCTTTCGATCGCGTCTCGATTGAAGGGAGTGGCGGCCGACGCTTTTTTTCTGGAGACCGCCATCAGGTACAATGCGCCTCTGCTGACCCTGGACCGGTCGTTGGCCCGCGCCGCGGAGTCGCTTGGCATTGACGTTGTGCGTCTGGAAGTTCAAGGGGAGTGACTGCGTCATGGACGTCTATACCTATACCGAAGCGAGGCAGCATCTGTCGAGTTTGCTCGACGAAGCGGAATCGACCGGAAAAGTAATCATACGCAGGAAGGATGGCAGGAGATATGCCGTCGTCCC
>JAPOOT010000107.1 GCA_026713285.1 Gemmatimonadota bacterium
CGGGATATTCATGAAGTTGTAGTTCAATTCGATAGGCTATACCAGGGTCCCGCAAGGGATTCGGAAAGTAAACCATGGCCCGTAGGATCCGTTTGACCTTTGTCGAAGAAGGCGTTTCGGTGGATGCCGAGTTGCTCGAAGACGAGGCGCCGAAGACCTGCCAGGCTGTATGGGACGCGCTGCCCCTGGAGGAAGAGGGCATCCACGCCGTGTACTCGGGCAGCGAGATCGCCTATTTCCTGTCCGAGGACATCGTCATCCCGCCCGAGAACCTGACGAGCCTCACGTTGCCCGGTGACCTCTGCTACTTCCGACTGGAGCCCGGGCGCATGCACGGGTGGCTGGACGGGATTACCGAACTGTGCTGGTTCTACGGCCGGGACGGGCGGCCGAATATGCCGGACGGCCCCGTCGCGGTGAATCTCTTTGCCCGGATGGTTGGCGACGCCAGTGATTTCTTCGCAGTGTGCTTCCGCATACGCCGGGAAGGGGTGAAACGCGTTCGGATCGAGCGGGTGGTCTGAATTCGAATCGCAGGAAATCCCTCCTTAAACCGTCTAATATAACACACAGTTACACTCTATGCGTCAACGGTAGCGCGGAAAGCCCTTCAGGCCGGTTTGTTGCGTGCAAGGCGTATTCCGACCAGTGCGGCCAGTGCGGCCGGCCAGTGCGACCAATGCGGCGAATGCGGCCAGTGCAGCCAGTGCGGCCGGCCAGTGCGACCAATGCGGCTCCCGATGGCGCGGGATCTGGCGTGGATATGCGATTTCATTGCAAATGTTTTACGGTTCTGCTTGGCCTTTACGGTCTGTTTCTCGCGCATGCCACCTTCGCCGACCAGATTGACGGGGCGAAGCTCGACGGGGCAAAGCTCCTCGACGGCGCAAAGCTCTACGATCAGGCCTGCGCGGCATGTCACGGATCGGACGGAAGAGGCCGTCCGCTCGAAGAGCGCGGTTTCGCACTGGAACTTCCGGACTTTACGGACTGCGAATTCGCTTCCCGCGAACCCGACCCCGACTGGCACGCCGTGATCCATGAAGGGGGACCTGTGCGGGCCTTCGACCAAATGATGCCCGCATTTGGGGATGCCCTCACGGACGAGGAAATCTACGCTATCCTCGGCCATGTCCGCACCTTCTGTACGAACAAGAACTGGCCCCGCGGCGAATTCAACGTTCCAAAACCCCTGTTTACCGAGAAGGCCTTTCCCGAAGACGAGACGGTATTCAACCTGACGCTGGACACGGACGACAGCAAGGCCGTGATCATCGAGCCGGTATACGAGAAGCGGTTCGGCCCCCGCGGTATGATCGAAGTGAAGGTCCCGTTCGGCAGGCGCAATACTGATCGGGACGACGGGACCAACCTGGGCTTCGGAGACCTGGCGCTTGGCTACAAGTATGCCCTGTACCACGACCTGGGGCGTGGTCATGCCTTCAGCATAGGCGGCGAAGTCATCTTGCCGTCCGGCGACGAAGAAAACGGCTTCGGTACGGGCTCCACGAAACTGGAGCCTTACCTGGCCATCGTACAGCTTATGCCCGGAGACGCCTTTTTCCAGGCCCAGGCGCTGGGAGAATTCGCCGTGAGCGGCTCCGCGGAGGATGAAGTAGCCATAAGGGCGCTGATCGGCAGGACCTACACCGAAGGCGAGTTCGGCAGGGCCTGGAGTCCCATGGTCGAAGTGCTGGCCTGGCGCGAACTGGATTCCGGTTCCGGTGTCGCGATGGACCTCGTGCCTCAACTGCAGGTCTCGCTCAACACGCGCCAGCACATTCTGCTCAACGTGGGGGTGCGGGTTCCGGTCGCCAGGAAGTTGAGCCGAAAACCGCAGATCGTCATGTACCTGTTGTGGGACTGGTTCGACGGAGGTTTCCGCGATGGCTGGTAACTACGCGGGTCGGTTGCTGACCAGGCTTTGGGCGCACAACACGCTTTGGGCGCACATCATGCTGGCGCCGCTCGCTTTCGTCTGGCTCGCGTGCGCATCGGTCGAGGCGCAGTCCGGGGATCAAAGCACGTTCGTCACATCGGACCAGTGCATCGCCTGCCACAGCAATATAACCGGGGTGGACGGAACGGACGTCTCCATCGGGCACGTGTGGCGCGGGTCCGTCATGGCGCATTCGGCGCGGGATCCCTACTGGCAGGCATCCGTACGCCGGGAAGTGACCGACCATCCGGACGCCCGCGCAGAGATCGAGGACACCTGCTCGACCTGCCATATGCCCATGGCGCGTGTGCTGGCGAAGGAAAACGGCGGACTGGGAGAAGTGTTCGCACACCTGGAAGCCGCGCGGCAGGGCGACGAGCGCGCCATGTTGGCCCTCGACGGGGTGTCCTGCACCACCTGCCATCAGATCCGGCCCGACAATTTCGGCGAGGAATCGAGTTTCGATGGGAACTTCGTGATCCGTTC
>JAPOOT010000462.1 GCA_026713285.1 Gemmatimonadota bacterium
CGACGGGAAGACGATCTACAATACGGGCGACACGGGACTCTTCGGCGACATGGCCCTGATCGGGCGGATGGAGAAACCGGACGTAGTGATCCTGCCCATCGGGGACAACTACACCATGGGTATCGACGACGCGGTGGAGGCTGTCCGGATGATCGGCGCGGGAACCGTGATCCCGGTCCACTACAACACCTTTCCGGTGATCGAGCAGGATCCGGCCGAGTTCGTTGAAAAGGTGGGCGACCTTGCCCGCTGCGTCGTGCTGAAGCCGGGGGAATCGGTTACGCTGTAGTCGGCGCGCAAAATGTAGTCCGCGCACGTAAAATAGCGCATAATCCCAGCATGTTGCCTCTCGGCCCGTGCAAAGCGGACGTAATACAGGCATGCTGCCGCCCGGACGGCACCTGAACGCATAATCCCAGCATGTTGCCGCTCGGCCCGTGCCTGGCGGACGTATGCCCCTGGCCGCCAGAGTGGAAACTACTCCAGCCGCCTGAGACGCACGGCCATCATGGGCGGGGTTTCTCGGAAGTTCGCCCAGGACAGTTCGCGATCGGCCTTAACGTTTTCGTCGAATGCCCTTTCCTCGATTCCGTCCAGGACGAATCCCGCTTCGAAGCACGTGGTCAGCAGCACGGACAAGGGGCGGTGGAAATAGTATTGCGGCACGGGCTGTCCGACGATACCCAGGCCCTCGAAGAGCCGCGGCGTAAGATAACGCTCGATCTTGATCCCGAACCGTTTGATCATTTCCCCGTCACGGTCTTCCTGTTCCGCGTACCGTACCGCGTAAGGCGCCTGGAAGCACGGGTGCGTCAGGCTGCAGACGAAGACGCCACCAGGCTTGAGGAGACCGTGAACGGCCTCGAACATCGGACCGATCACGGCCATGTCCATGATGGCCATGTTCGACACGGCCGCGTCGAAAGTATTCCTGCCCAGTTCAACCAGCCGCTCGGAATCCGTCACGTCGATCACCCGGTAATCGATACTGACCGCGTTTCCGTTTTCCGGACCTCCTTCCGCACGTCCCTCCGTCCGCTTTCGCGCCCGATCGATCATCTCCGCGCTGCCGTCAATCGCCGTGACCCGAGCGCCCAGCCCTGCGAGGTGCCGCGAGAAGTTACCGTTCCCGCACCCGATGTCCAGCACGCCGTCACCGGGCTGTACGGCCAGCAGTCGTTCCATGGCCGGCCGCACCAGCAGATTGTGGAACGTGTTGCTGTGATCGCCCATGTAGTCGTCCCAAAAGGCCGCGTTCCGGTTCCATCGCTGTTGGGCCGCGCCGGCAAGTTCCGGCCAATCTGATTTGGGCATGATTGCTCCTTTGGGCGGTTACTTGCTCACAGTAACTTTCGTCGTGGGCAACATGTACTTGTGAATCTGTTCGGGTATTCCACTTGTAAATCGACTATACTTATTGGGACAATAGAATCTTTCACAATAACTCTAGAAAACCCGTTGGACGAGAATACAGGAGGAGACCTGATTGTGTCAGAGGAGTTATTGGATTATTATGAGATAGACGGACTATACCAGATCACCCATGCGGACCACTTACAAACCATATTCAGGTACGGACTGCTTTCGCACAACAATGCACACGAACTCGGCTTGGTTCAACACGACATTTCAAATCCCGATGTACAAAACCGGAGGGCTGAGCGTTGCATCGGCGGAAGGCCGTTGCATGACTACGTACCCCTGTACTTCAATCCGAGAAACGCGATGTTGTTCGACGTACTAAAGAAACACGCTCAGGAAGACATCGTTTTTCTCCGATTGTCACGCAAGTTGATGTTTCAGAAGGGGGTATGGTTCACCGACGGAAACGCTACGAATAAACCCACATTGTCGTACGACAGCCTAAAGGATCTTGACAAACTCGATTGGGAGTGTATCCGAGCAGAATATTGGATAAATTACGAAGACGGGACAAGGAAATGCATGGCGGAGATTCTGATACCAGACAAAATTTCCGCAAACTACATCAAACGTAAGTCGCACATTTTCGTTGAGAACCAGGAGACACGAGACCGGGTCGAAGCGATTCTTCCGAACGTACGCGTGGCAATCAACATGGATTTGTACTTCGTCTGAATTGGTCGTCGCCTTATTTGTAAGAGAAGAATGACACTGGAATCCAGGACAGGACATCGGCTTGATCTAGCATATGGCAATGAACAGGGGTAAACGTCATGACGAACAGCGATGAGATAAGCCCAGATCTTTCCGGTACCGAACCACTGGGAATCAAAACCGTGAAGGGTAATATCTTCACCAGCGGATGCCAGACTTTGGTAAACACCGTCAATTGCCAGGGCGTCATGGGCGCGGGTATCGCACTAGAGTTCAAGTTGCGCTTGCCTGAAATGTTCGATCTGTACGTCAAAAAGTGCAGGATAGGTGAAATCGACATCGGCAAGTCGTGGCTGTATAAGCCCCCGCCGGGCACTCGAGAAGGCCGGTGGGTGCTTAATTTCCCAACGAAACGCCAATGGCGGTATCCATCTAAAATCGAATACCTGGAGGCAGGTCTTGATGAGTTCCTGAATACATACGAGAATGAGGGAATCGAATCTATTGCGTTTCCCGTTCTCGGCGCTTCCAATGGTGGTCTCGACGAGGAAGAATCGCTGTCTGTGATGCGTAGCTACCTGGAACGGTGCGACATCCCGGTGGAAATATACCAATACGACCCCACAGCGGTAGATGACCTCTTCCTGGAATTTCAGCAGAAGCTGGTGTCGAACCGTGACAAGAACTTCCTGGCAAAAAACATGGGTGTACGGGTTGATCGCTTGAATAGCATCCTGAACATCCTGAACGATCCCGACAATCCCGACAATCCCATCAAGTCCCTCAGCCGATTAGCTATGGTACCGGGTATCGGATCCAAGACGCTGGAAAAATGCTTCCGATACGTCATGGATGCGCCGTCGCATAACCTGGTTGCCGAGCAAACCTCCATGTTCGAATAAGACTTCGAAGTTCCAGCTAAATTGTCTTCCTCTTTCCTAATCCCGATTGCCTGAAATCACATCCTCAAACTTTCCATTTATAAACGTCAATCCCGCTACTCGAACACTCGCATGGGCGGATCTTCAACCGGAAGGCCTTGTTCCGCCGCCCACGCGCGCAGGGGTACGTCATCGCCTTCCCAGGGTTTGCAGAACAGTTGCGCCGTGATGGGGTCCATGCGTTCGAGCACATCGTCCGGCGGTGTCGGATGCTGCTGGGCCCACCAGCGGTAGGCGTAGCTGATGAGCAGGACCTTGGTGGTGTCGCCGGTGAAGTTGACGGCGGGCGTGTGATAGGTGCTGGTGCTGAAGATGTAGGCGTCTCCTGCCTCGAGCGCGGGCTCGACGAACCCCGGCGGGTCGAGGGCGCCTTTCTTGAACCTCAGGGCTTCGTTCAGCTTGTGGCTTCCGGGCACGAGCATGGTCACCCCGGCGTCGGGAGATGGGAAGTCCGTCAAACAGTAACCTACCCGGATCGCCACCGTGCCCCGGATCGGGTGGTCGGGCGTAAAGTTGTTCAGGTCGCGGTGCCAGTTGCGGAACGACCGGCCGTCGCCGTCAGGATAGAGCGGCTCGTCGGAAGCCGGCTGGGGATACTTGTAGATGAGGTGTCCCCGCATGAGGTGGATGTTGTAGGAGAGCAGTTGCACCACCAGGGGTACCGTGCGGCTGTTGATGGTGAGTTCGACCAGGGCGTCGTCCAGGGCGAGGTCGATGTACCGGTTGGCGTAATAGTTGTGGATCGGTCCTGCGGTCTCCATGAACCGGTCGCCGACCGCCGTCACCCGGTTGCGGAGATCGTCGTCGAGGGCGTTCTTGACGATCAGGAATCCGTTCTCCCGGAAGTGTTCCCGCTGCGCCGGGGCAAGGGGTGTGAAGTCCATTTTCTGCCTGGCTGAATCAGGGTTCGTAAAGGTAAATCGCGTGTCGAAACGTACCGCGAATATAGATACACCGAACGGACCCGTCAATGACAGCGGTAACACGCGGACCGGCGTGGTTGACACCCGCGGCTTCCCGGTATATGTTGTTGCCTGTTTTCCAAACCTCCGGATGATACGTCCTTCCTGCGAATACACCCGAAGAACCAGGAGTCCCCATGCCTCAGCATGCCGTCCTATCGATCGACAAGCCCATGCCGCCGCCGCCGTGGGCTCTGCTGGAACGCGAACTGATCCGGGCAAACAATGAACACACGCGGGCGTTCTACGACCGGTATTTCGACGAACGGGGCTACCTGCTGTGCGTCGAGCGCTGGGGCGCGCTGGACGGCCCCGACGACGCCATCGAGAACCTCACCAACGTACCCGCCCTCTACCTGATCGGGGGATCGGACGATCTGGTCGCCATGTGCCAGAAGGCCCAGGAAGGTCATCTGCGCCAGTATACCGA
>JAPOOT010000339.1 GCA_026713285.1 Gemmatimonadota bacterium
CCCAGCCTGTGCAGGGTAGGCGCCCGGTTCAGCAGGACCGGATGGTCCTTGATGATTTCTTCCAGGATGTCCCACACTTCGGGCTCTTCCCGTTCCACGATCTTCTTCGCGCTCTTGACCGTCTGCACGAAGCCCCGGTCTTCCAGCCGCTGGATGATGAAGGGCTTGAAGAGTTCCAGGGCGATGTTCTTGGGAAGCCCGCACTGGTGGATCTTGAGCTCGGGTTCCACCACGATCACGGAACGGCCCGAGTAGTCCACCCGCTTGCCGAGCAGGCTCTGGCGAACACGCCCCTGCTTTCCCTTGAGCAGATCCGAGAGGGACTTCAGGGACCTGTTCCCGTCGCCCCGGACGGCCCGCGAACGCCTGCCGTTGTCGAGCAGTGCGTCCACCGCTTCCTGCAGCATCCGCTTCTCATTGCGCAGGATGACGTCCGGCGCGCGGATATCGAGCAGTTTCTTGAGCCGGTTGTTCCGGTTGATCACACGACGATAAAGGTCGTTGAGATCCGAGGTGGCGAACCTTCCGCCTTCCAGGGGCACCAGCGGTCGCAGGTCGGGAGGAATGACCGGCAGCACTTCCATGATCATCCATTCGGGCCGGTTGCCGTCGGAGTCCGGTCCGTTGGAGTTCCGGAACGCCTCGACCACCTTCAGCCGTTTCAGCGCGTCGTTTTTCCGCTGTACCGACGTTTCCATCCGCACACGGGTCCGCAGTTCGACGGAAAGTTCCTCGATGTCGATCTCGGAGAGCAGACGGCGCAGGGCGCCCGCGCCCATGTCCGCCTCGAATTCGTGCCCCGCCTCCTCGAGATCCATGAAGGTGTCCTGGTCGATGATCTCGCCCATCTGGTAGTCGGTGTCTCCAGGGTCCAGCATGACGTAGGACTCGTAGTAGATCACGCGTTCCAGGTTCCGGATGGAAAGGTTCAGCAGGTTGCCGATACGGCTGGGGGGCGACTTGAAATACCAGATATGGCATACGGGAACGGCCAGCTCGATGTGCCCGAGCCGTTCGCGCCTCACCTTCGCCTGCGTGACTTCCACGCCGCAACGGTCGCATATGACGCCGCGGTAACGGATCCGCTTGTATTTCCCGCAGTTGCACTCCCAGTCCTTCACGGGACCGAAGGTGCGCTCGCAGAACAGGCCGTCGCGTTCCGGTTTGAAGGTCCGGTAGTTTATGGTCTCCGGTTTCGTCACTTCCCCGTAGGACCATCTGCGGATCGTTTCGGGGGAGGCCAACTGTATCCGGATCGAGGCGCGTTTCTTGGGCTGCTTGTGCATTAGATCGACCACTGGTGACACCTCCTGATCGTTATCGTATCTGCATGCTCGGGTCGGATTGTCGGCGGCCCGAGTCCTGTCGGGAACTCCGTGGGTGAGGTGCTAACCGTTTCACTCTTCGAGCTGGACATCCAGGGCCAGGCTCTGGAGTTCCTTGACGAGAACGTTAAAAGACTCGGGTATCCCGGGTTCGGGCGGATTGTCGCCCTTGACGATGGCCTCGTAAAGCCGCGAACGGCCGTTGACATCGTCCGATTTGACGGTCAACATCTCCTGCAGCGTGTACGAAGCGCCATAGGCCTGCAGGGCCCAGACCTCCATTTCGCCGAAACGCTGACCGCCGAACTGAGCCTTGCCTCCGAGGGGCTGTTGCGTGACCAGGGAGTAGGGCCCGATCGACCGGGCATGTATCTTGTCCTCGACCAGGTGGTTCAGTTTCATGACGTACATGTAGCCGACGGTGACATCCTTGTCGAAGGGGAGGCCGGTCTTGCCGTCGTAGAGCGTACTCTTTCCGGATTCCGGCAGGCCGGCGTTACGCAGCGCCTGCTTGATTTCCTGGATGGACGCCCCGTCGAACACCGGCGTTGCGATAAAGGTGTCCTTTTCCTTCGCGACCCATCCGATGTGGATCTCCATGATCTGGCCGAGGTTCATCCGGCCCGGCACGCCGAGGGGATTCAGGATGATGTCTATGTGGCGTCCATCCGGCAGGTAGGGCATGTCCTCTTCCGGGACGATCTTCGCCACCACGCCCTTGTTCCCGTGCCGGCCGGCCATCTTGTCGCCCACGGACAGTTTTCTCTTCTTGGCCACGTACACTTTGACCAGCTGGATCACACCGGGGGCCAACTCGTCTCCGCGACGTATCTTCTCCTGTTCGCGTTCCAGCTGGATTTCGATATCCCGGATATTCTTGGACGAAGCCTGGATCACCTTCAGGATCTGTTCGTTCAAGGTCTTGTTGACGACCCACTCCTCGCTCTGGACGACCCGGTCGAAATCGAGTTCCGCCAGCCGGCTGTCCGTATACTTCCGCTTGGCCGGGATCACGACCTCGTCCGTCTCGCCGTCCCGGATCTCGACACACACCTTGCCCCTGAGCAATTCACTCAGCTTCTCGTTGCGCGTCTCCTTGACCTTGTCTATCCGCTGCCGGTAATCGCGCTCGAGTTCGCGCAGGGTTTCTCTCTCCTTCTCCCGGGCGACGCTGTCGCTGTCCTTGCGGCTGTACAGGCGGGTATCGATGACGATGCCCTGCATGCCCGGGGGCGCCTTGAGGGAGGCGTCCCGCACGTCGCCGGCCTTCTCTCCGAAGATCGCGCGCAACAGGCGTTCCTCCGGCGACAGCTCCCTTTCGCCCTTCGGCGTCACCTTGCCCACGAGGATGTCGCCGGGTCCCACTTCGGCGCCGATGCGAATGATGCCGGACTCATCCAGGTTGCGGACGGCGTCCTCGCTCACGTTGGGGATCTCGCAGGTGAATTCCTCGGTGCCCACTTTCGTCTCACGGGCGGGAAGCTCGAACTCTGTGATGTGGATGGACGAGAAGACATCCTGTTTGACCAGTCTTTCGCTGACGACGATGGCGTCCTCGAAATTGTATCCTTCCCAGGACATGAAGGCGGTCAGCACGTTGCGGCCCAGAGCGAGTTCACCCTTTTCCGTGGCGGGCCCGTCCGCGAGAACCTGCCCCGCCTCCACGCGCGCGCCGGTCTGCACGATCGGCTTCTGGTTTATGCAGGTTTCCTGGTTGGATTTCTTGAACTTGGTGAGCGGATACACGTCGGGGGGCGTGTCGAAGAGATCGGAATCTCCGGTGTCGTCAGGCGTCACCGTGATCATGTCGGCGGAGACCTGCGTGACGGCGCCGCTCTGTTTGGCGACCACGACCGCACCGGAATCCACGGCTACCTTCCGTTCCATGCCGGTGCCTACCAGGGGCGCCTCCGTGCGCAGGAGGGGTACCGCCTGCCGTTGCATGTTGGAACCCATGAGGGCCCGGTTGGCGTCATCGTGTTCCAGGAAGGGGATGAGGGCCGCGGACACGCCAAGGATCTGCTTGGGCGATACGTCCATGTAGGCGACCTCGCCGGGGTCGACCAGCTTGATGTCTCCCTTGTTGCGCGTGGGAATGCGGCCGACGATGCGTCCTTCGTCGTCCAGCGATATGGCGGCCTGGGCGATCATGAAGTCCTCTTCCTGATCGGCCGACAGGTAGTCGATCTGTTCGGTAATCCGGCCGTCCATGACCTTGCGGTAAGGCGTTTCGATGAAGCCGAACCGGTTGATCCTGCCGTAGGTGCCCATGTACGCGATCAGGCCGATGTTCGGACCTTCCGGCGTCTCGATGGGACAGATGCGTCCGTAGTGGGTGTGGTGCACGTCGCGGACTTCGAAACTGGCGTGCGACCGGTCCAGGCCGCCCGGACCGAGCGAGCTGAGCCTCCGCTTGTGCGTCAGTTCGGCCAGGGGATTGGTCTGCTCCATGAACTGCGACAACTGGCTGCTGCCGAAGAACGCGGCGATCACGGAAGAGACCGTCCGGGCGTTCACCAGGTCCTGGGGCGTGATCGAATCGGCGTCGTGAAGGCTGATCCGGTCCCTTATGGTCCGGGACATGCGGGTCAGCCCGGTGTTGAACTGCTGGGCGAGGAGTTCGCCCACGGTACGCGTACGCCGGTTGCCGAGATGGTCGATGTCGTCCGTGACGCCTTCGCCCCGGCGCAGTTTCAGCAGGTAGTCGATGATGGCGATGAAGTCTTTAGCCGTCAGGATAGTCGTATCGATCGGCACGTCCACGTTCAGGCGCTTGTTTATACGGTGGCGTCCCACGGCCGCCAGGTTGTACCGCTTCTGGTTGAAGAACATGCGGTCCATCAACGCCTGGGCCGTTTCCAGGTTGGGCGGGTCGCCCGGCCGCAGCAGGCTGTACATTTTAGACAGCGCGTCTTCAGTCGACGAGGTCGTGTCCTTCTTGAACGTGTTGGAAAGGACGTCCGGCTCCCGGGTCGGATCCATCCGGACGATCTTGATTTTTGCGGACTGCCTGGACCGCCCGGTATGGCCGTTTCCTTCGGCCAGCCGTTCCGCCAGCGCTTCCGTCAGCGGTTCGCCGCTTTCGGCAACGATCTCACCGGTCTCCTTGTCGACGACCGGCGCGCCGATGCTCCGGCCGACCAGTTCGGCAACCTTGTTGGTCCGGACGTCGTCGAATTCATAGAACAACTGGTAAATATCTTCGTTGCTTTCGTAACCGAGGGCGCGCAACAGCAGCGTTACGGGAAACTTCCGCTTCCGGTCGATGTGGACGAAG
>JAPOOT010000253.1 GCA_026713285.1 Gemmatimonadota bacterium
ATGCTGGCTGGCAACCCCCGTATTCTGTCATCGTCCCACACCCATCCCCTTTGAAAGTCTGGAAGTTGGATTCTACGATCCTCGATGTCATCAAGAAGTTTCTTCAACCCCACCGGATGGGTTTTGAACACTGGAACTCCCTCTATCTGTTCGACTTACCGATCGTCACCGTCTAAAAAGCGCCTCGGTATCGCCAGTAGACCGCCTGTGTAGTGGATAAACGCGGAGAAGCCTCGACCGAACCGCAGGTCGACTAAGGTCTTCCGGAACGCAATAACAACGCCGTACCGGGAATCACACCCGTCCGCCACGTCTCTCGCCACTACGCCTCGTACAGGTCCACCGCGGTCTGTCCCTTGGCAAAACGCAGGGCGGTCGCGGCGGCGGACTGGCTTCCTGTGGCACGCCGTACGTCGGTGGCCCAGCGTGCGAGGCCGACCAGCAACTGGTTGCGCGAGGGGTGGTCCTCGCACAGCGTCCACTCGTCGAAGATCGTGCGCAGCGTGGACAGGATGTTCCGGCCATTGTCGTCCTTGAGGATTACAAGGCCAAGCTCCCGGAGCAACGCGTCGCCCGAGTACCCCGACCGCAGGTAGTCCCGGGTCTGTCTTCCGATTTCCCTGATCTGGATCTGCTCGATGGATGAAAGGACGCCTTCGATCGCTTCGGCCTCGTCCGCGCTTCCCGGCTGCAGATCTCCGCGCGCCTCGGACAACGGACGATGGGTGATATTCAGCCACCGGTCGCCGTAGAATTGCCAGGCGACGTGGTACAACCCCTGGGCGGCGACTCGGTGCCCACCGTACCTCAAAGCTTTTCGGATTGCGCTGGCCATCATCATCTCGCGGACCAGGCCTCCCCATCCCGGGTTCATGTTAACCGGCGTGCGCGCCATGCGGTCCGCCGCGAGAACCACCATGGTCGTCACGATGCGCTCGATAGAAACGCCGTCTTTGAGCGCCTGGGTAACCACGCCGAATGCCGGTCCGATTTCGCCGCTGACCAGACCCTCCGCGAAGGCGTCTTCGTCGAAGGCTGCATCGGAACCGTCAGATGGTCCGTCGCCGATGGAATCCAGCGTTTCGGTGTCGGCGATGAACCGGTCGATGGCCGACTGCCTGATCTCGTCGGGCAGTCCCCGCTCCTGTCCCAGGATCTTGGCCGAGAGGTTGCAGACCAGTTCCTCGGCCTCGTCCCAGCCGAATTCCTCGAGCACTTCCGCGATGTAGCCGATGTTGAGCAGGTTGTTCGAATTGCCCAGGAAATGCGGGGCTACGGCGCATTCGTAGAGCAGCGGCAGGATCTCGCCATCGTGTCCGCCCAGCCGGCGGGCGGTGATCAGGCACTTCTCGATGCCTTCCCATTTCTTGTCTTTGGAGAACACCCGGATCCATCCCTCGAGTTTCTCCCAGGTGATCGGATCGGGCAGCTGCTGGATGCGGGGCCGGTCCCCCGCGCGCCCCGACAATCCGTGGGCGGCAAAAGTAAGCGGGATGATCCGGTCGTCGCTCTCGTACTGTCGGGCCACCTTGATCCCATTGATGAAATCGGCGACCTCCCCTCCACCGTCGTTGGCGCCCCGTTCAGTCGCGACGTGACGGCCGCCGTGACGGATGATGAGGTTCAACGTGTCCGTTTCGGACACGCCCCGGGCCAGCATGATGGCCACGGCCTTCGATATGGTCCACTGATCCGTTGAATAGAGTCCTTCCTTCAAGAGCAGGAAGTGTGCGTCAGCCCGTTTCGATCCCCCCTCGGTCACGTTCACGAACACGTCGCCGTTTCGCACCTCGACCGGAAAGGTCTCCAGGTCATCGCACCCGCCGGTGAAACAACCGCCGCCGCCGAGGTCGTAGCTCCATCCGTGCCAGTCGCAGGTCAGCACGCCGTTGCGAACGCGCCCCCTCGTGAGCGGGTAGCCCATGTGCGGACATTGATTGTCCGTGGCGAATACCGACCCGTTATGCTTGAAAAGGGCGATGCTCCTTCCCTCCACCTTGACGGCCTTGGGCTTGCCGTCCACCACTTCGTCCGTTGCCGCCACCCGTACGAATCCGTTCTGTTCCGTTGACATATTCCGTTACCTCTCCGTTGTTCACTACTCGTCGAACACCTCTACGGTCGTCCGGCCTTCCGAAAATCGCATGGCCGTGTTGATGGAGGCCATGCTGTTCTTGTTCAATCGCACATCCGTGGCGTAGCGCACCAGTCCCACCAGGAGCTGATACCGGGACGGATGGCCCTTTTCACCTGCGCCACCCCCGCTTGCGTCTCCGCCGCCTGCGCCACTCCCTGAACCTTCCCATTCGTTGAACGCGACGCGCAGGGTGGGAAGGAGCTCCATGTTGGTATCGTCCCACAGAATCGCCCGTCCCACTTCTTTCAGCAGTTCCGACCCGTCGAATCCGCTGTTCAGGTACCCCAGCACCCGGTCGCCCACCCCGTGGATATCCAGCGACTTGATGGAATGGACAATGAGATCCGAAGCGGCTGCCGCGTCCGGTGTGTCCGTTCGATGGGCGGGAAGGGGTTCGTCGAGCGACCGTGCGGGGATATTGATCCATCGGTTGTCGAAAATCTGCCAGGCCGCATGGTACAGGCCCTTCGCCGCTGCAGCGGGCCCACCGTATGCGTGGACATGTCGCAGGGAAGCCGCCAGGTTGAACTCGGTGGACAGCGGTCCCCACCCCGCGTCGACGTTCACCGGCGTACGCGCCATGCGGTCGGCGGCGAGCAGCACGAAGGTCGTGATAAGACGCTCGAGCGCCACGCCGTCCCGCAGGGCCTGTGTCACGGCTTCGAAAGACCGCTCGATATCGACGCTCAACAGGGCGTCCACGAGGGCGTTCTCGTCGTATTCCGTGCGCGTGTTCCCGTCGTAATCATGTGATTCCAGTTCGGGCGCGAGTTCGGTGAGCAGCCGGACGGCATCCCGGTGGAACCGCTCCGGCTCGTCGCGCCCTCGGCCCATCATCTTTGCGCCGAGGTTGCAGACCAGTTCGGAAGCCTCGCCCCATCCGAAGGTATCCACCACCCTTGCGAGATCGCCCAGGCTGGCCATGTTACGGGAAAATCCGAGGAAGTACGGCGCCACCGCACACTCGAACAACAGTTTGAAGATATGGTCCTGGTGGCCGTTTTCGCAGGCCGTGTGCAGACACCGTTCGATCCGGAAATCCTGCATGTTTCGGGAGAACATGCGTACCCAGTCGTCTATCTGATCCCAGCGGACGGGCGGGGGCAGCGTAATGACCTCGAGCCTTTCCGACGCCCTCCCCGACGCGGCGCGGCCGGCCAGCGACAACGCCATCAGCCGGTCTTCGCCGTCAAACCTTTTGCCGACTTCAAGACCGGAGACCAGGAGTGAAACGATATCGCCTCCGCCGCCCGCGTCCCGTTCCGACGCGACGTGACGGCCCAGGTGGCGCAAGATCAACTGTACGATGTCGTGTTCTGAAACACCACCGGACAGAAGGAGGGCAGTGGCCTTTGAAATCGTCCACGAGTCCCCGCTCAGCAGGCCCTCCCAGAGCAGTTGCAGGTGCTGGTCCCGCCGCTTGTAGGTAGCGTCCCCGGCCTGCACCCAGAGTTCATCTCCTCGAATATCGACGGGGAACGTCTCCAGGTCATCGCATTCGTAGTTGAAGCAACCGCCGCCTTCCAGATCGAAACTGCGGCCATGCCAGTCGCACGTCAGGATGCCGTCCTTCACCACGCCGCGGGTCAGTGGAAACCCCATGTGGGGACATTGGTTGTCGGTGGCATGTATCCGGCCATCGACGTTGAAGAGGGCTACGCTGCGGCCCTCGCTGATTTTAACGGCGCGGGATTCTCCGGGCGCAATGTCGGTCGTAGTTCCGACCCGGATCCAGCCGTTTTCTGAGCTCATGGAATGCTTGCCTTTCTGTTTGTGTGATTTGCGCTGATGTCTTAGCCTGCGATCAGAATCTCCAGATCGCTGTCCATCTTCCAGTTAGCTATCAATCTTCCAGACATAGTCCATCTTCCAGTTACGGCCGGCTTGCTAGTGCGCTTCCAGCCAGTTCGCGCCGATCC
>JAPOOT010000136.1 GCA_026713285.1 Gemmatimonadota bacterium
ACCCGTGTGCGGCCGCCTTTCCCAGAACCTGACCTGGCAGCAGATCTACACGCTGTATACCCTACCCGTTTCGACGCCGCGGCTGGATCCGCAACCCCGGTACAACGGTGCGCCGACCCAGGAATTTGCGCTCTGCCGACTGGACGAAAACGGGAACAGGACCATGGTCGCGCTTCGCTGGGGCCTGGTGCCGTTCTGGGCCAAAGACGTCAAGATCGGCGCGCGCCTCATCAATGCCCGGGCCGAGACCGTCCATGAGAAGCCGGCCTTCCGATCGGCATTCCGGGCCCGGCGATGCCTCATCCCGTCGAATGGATGGTTCGAATGGAAGCGGACCGGAGGCGGCAAGCAGCCTTACTTCCTGGCGCTGGAAAGCGGTGCGCCGGTTTCCTTCGCCGCGCTGTGGGAGCAGTGGGGCCGGGACGGCCAGCATGTCGAATCGTTCACCATAATCACGACCGAAGCTTCGCCCGGGCTATCGGATATACACGATCGCCAGCCCGCGGTAGTCGATCCGGACGACTTCACCGATTGGCTCGATCCCGGTACGCCCCCGGATACACTGCAGGAAATCATCGGGCCGCCCTACGAAGGTCCGTACGAAATCCGCCCTGTCAGCGACATGGTAAACCGCGTGGCCAACGACACCCCG
Source organism: Gemmatimonadota bacterium (assembly GCA_026713285.1). Classification (GTDB taxonomy): domain Bacteria; phylum JAAXHH01; class JAAXHH01; order JAAXHH01; family JAAXHH01; genus JAAXHH01. The sequence continues at coordinate 653 of JAPOOT010000136.1, forward strand.
GATATCCTGACACCCCTGGTGAGGAATACACTTTTCTGATTTCCCGACGTACGCAAGGTCCAAGCCATGGAAAAACCGTCTCAAGGATTACCGCGAGACCATGACTCGACGCTTCGACGCCTCGTGCTCATCGTTTTGACTGTCGGCATCGTGGGCGTTGGTCTCGAACTCATACTCCTGGATCACATGGAGGACAACTGGCAATGGGCCCCGATAGTGCTCCTCGCGGCCGCTTTGCCGGTTTCGATCTGGCTCATACTCTCGCCCGGTTTAGCGGCCGTACGGGCGTACCAGGTCATGATGGTGCTATTTATCCTTTCCGGATTCACGGGCCAGTGGCTGCACTACCAGGGCAATATGGAATTCGAACTGGAAATGTATCCATCGCGGGAAGGACTTGAACTGGTGTGGGAAGCGCTGGGAGGCGCCTATCCGTCTCTTGCGCCTGGCGCCATGACGTTGATCGGCCTGCTGGGCCTGGTGGCCTGCCTTCGGCACCCGGCTTTGAATTCAAATCGTGTACCCATCAAAACCATGGAGTAATCATGATCACATTCAAGCAATCCCGGACCGTCCTGCTGACTTCTTTTCTTGCCTGCTTTTTTACGGTAGGAATCGGCGGATGCGGCGGTTCCGAAACGGTGGATCAGGCGGATCCCGCCGACGTCGAATCCACGGCGGACCAGGCGGATCCCGCCGACGTCGAATCCACGGCCGAATCAGTACTGACGGTTCTGAATCCCAACCTCGCCGGAAGCGACGAACTGGCCATGTTGCCGGGAATGACCGCGGAGCTTGCGGACATGGTGGTGGAAGCCCGACCCTTTTCTGGCATGATCGAACTGGATGCGCTGGTCACGCAGCACATGGGCAGCGATGAGCCCGCCGCGCTCTATGCGCAGATGTTTATTCCGATTGACCTGAACACGGCCGCGGACGAGGAGATACTCCTGGTGCCCGGCGTGGGAGACCGGATGCTTCACGAGTTCAAGGAATACCGGCCCTATCTCGCCATCGAACAATGGCGGCGGGAAATGGGCAAATACGTGGATGACGCCGAGGTCGCCCGCATGGAGCAGTACGTATTCGTTCCCATCGATCTCAATACGGCCACCGACGAGGAGATACTGGCGGTACCGGGCGTGGGAGACCGGATGCTCCACGAGTTCAAGGAGTACCGGCCCTATACCGACATGGAGCAGTTCCGTCGTGAAATCGGGAAGTACGTGGACGACGGCGAGGTGGCCAGGCTGGAAAGATACGTGGAAATCCGAAGCCGCGAACCGTAGGAAATGAGCGTACTGCGCGCGGGGGAACCGTAGGATAAGGCAGGAAATGAGCTTGGCGCGCGGGAAGTGGTAATCGGGGTGGGGGGATTTGAACCCCCGACCCCCTGCTCCCAAAGCAGGTGCGCTGACCGGACTGCGCTACACCCCGTAAAGACCCGGTAATAATACGGTTCGCCGCCGGACCTGTCAAGGTAAACACGGGATCGTACCGTCCGTCAAAGGGTACGAAAACAGCCGATCGTGGAGATCCAGCCATGAAGCTTGCGGTCAACGGCAGGATGGACCCCGAACACCTCGACTTCGCCCGGCAACTGGGGGCGACGGACGTGGTGAACGGGGTACCGGACTGCGACCTCGCAAAGGGATACTA
>JAPOOT010000099.1 GCA_026713285.1 Gemmatimonadota bacterium
CTGCTGTACCACTTCCTGCTGACCGATGATGACCTTGGATATTTCAGATCTTATGCGATCTCCCGCCTCCTGCAATTCCTCGACGATTTCCAGATCGCCGTGCCGCTGTTCGTCTGCCATTGATGTTTCCTTGGTGGTTAGTACCGCGCAACGCATGAGCGTGTGAGATGCTCCGGGGGCCGGTAGACCGGACTGCCCGTATCGACGCCCGTCAAGATACAGGGGGGTGAAGCCGCCAATCAAGTAGAATAGGAACCAGCCGGCCGGTCCCGGGATTCCCGCCCCGGGCCCTTTCGACCGGGATTCCCTTGAGGAACCCGAGTTCCTTCGGATCGGAACGATTGCGGCCGGTCAATCTTCCCAGGACGTACGGGGACCGTCGACGTAATCCAGGTAACGGTCCGCGACGGCCGCCTCGTGCGAATCTCCGGCGTGAATGACGACGCGCCATCGGAAGGTGGTTTCCGTATCCGCGGCGCAGTGGTGGTCGTCCCAGACCATCCAGCAGTTCGCGGCGAACAGTCCATACCCTCTCACGTGCCAGGCCGTGGGGTACCGGAGGTTGTCCGGGTGGTCGAAGACGGCGAAGCCCGCGGTCTCTTCTCCCACCGGGCCGCAGTAGTCCATCCAGTGCGCCCGCCGGGACCAGCAACCGGTCTCGTCGTCCGCGCCGTAGACGTTGCGCATCCGGCCGTCGCCCGAGGCGTTCATGGAGGGGTTGACGCGGATGCTCAGGAACCCGCCCTCTTTCGTGGAACCGATGGTGACGGGACCCCGATCGGCGACGAGGTTGAAGAGGACGTCCAGCACCACGGCGTCGCGCCCGGTGTCGAAGAGGCGGTACCACCTTCGGTCGGACATCAGCGGACGTTCTCCCTCGTACCAGGTGTTGCCCGTGGCGATGACAAGCGACAGGGGGCCCCGATGGATCGACATTTCGTCCTGTACGGTCCGTCCGAACCCGGGCCGGTCGAACTCTCCCCAGCAGTCCACCCCGTTGATGGCGCCCTGCATCAGGGTGAGACCCCGCTGCCAGGGATGCTCGCCCTCGCTGTAAGCCGGCAGGGGTTCCCTCAGCATGTTGACGCCCCCCGGCGTCAGAATGGGATTGATGAAGGGCTTGGGATATTCGGCACCGTGGTTAAAGGTCATGAACGGCGATTGGCCGAGAGACACTTCCACCCGGTCCTCACGGCAAACATGTTCAATGCCGCAGCGGGGCGCCGCATCCTCGACGGCGTTCTCGGCGGCTGCCGCGTCCTCGACAGCTGCGTTCTCGGCGGCTGCCGCGACCCAGGTTGAGACCTCGCCCACTTCCATGGATGGCAGGATGGCGTGGTATATGGCGGACAGGGGATCCCGTTCGGCGAGAAGGGTGGAGCCGTCGCTTCCGGTCAGCCGAAGCACCTGCGCGTTACAACCATCCGGCGCCGGTATGGCAGCCAGTTGTTCTCTTCTGGATCGCGGCGAAGTCAGGGTCAGTTTCATGAAACGTATCGCTCCTTTGTTTAAACGTGTCGCTCCCTTGTCTGGTCAATTGGATTTGCCCGGTTCCGTGGAGTGTGCACGTCCTCGTAAACCCTTCCATTTCGGAAACCTGAACGGCCCGGCGTCCTCGCAGTACCGCAAAAGCCTGGCATCCTCCTACTTCAATGTGGCGATCATGCGCTCCCTCACCAGGGACCGAATCACGTCTCCGAAGGCGTCGAGGGTCAACGCGATGTCCTCGTCGGTATGGGCGGAGGAGGTGACGCCGCCCGTGTAGGAGACCAGGTCGATGCCTCGGGCGAGCAGCATCTTCTGGAAGGCAGCGACCACGGGAGCCGGGATCCCTTTAAGGACGTTCACGTCGCGGGTGACCAGCCGTTCCCGGCCAGCAGCGCCGCTTCCCGGGAAGGCCTCCAGGTAGACGTGGAAGATGGACACGTCGCCGTAAACGTAACCGGCGACGCCTTCCTCGCGGAGGATTGCGTCCATGCCCTGCCGGAGCCGTTCGGCCAGCCGGTTCGCCCGTTCGTGCGGCAGACCGGTGGCCACGCGTTTCAGGGTGGCGATGCCGGCGGCCGCGGATACCGGATTGGCGTTGAAGGTTCCCAGGTGATGGACCCGTTCGTACCGGTCCCGGTGCGCGTCACCTGTGTAGTCGAACACTTCCATGATGTCGGCACGGCCGGCGACCACGCCGCCCGGCATGCCGCCGGCCACGATCTTGCCGTGAAAACTCATGTCAGGCGTGATCCCCGAGTATTCCTGGTAGCCTCCGGGCGCGTAACGGAATCCCGTAATGACCTCATCGTAGATCAGGAGCGCGCCGGTCGCACGGGTCAGATCGCGGAGTTTCTCATTGAACTCCACGGTCAGGGGTCCGGTGCCCCAGGAGGCGCCCGACGGCTCCAGCATGACGGCGGCGATATCCCGGTCCTTCTCCAGTACTTCGGCCACGCGGTCGAGTTCCGCCGGGATAACCTCGATGGTGTCGAGCACGGCCGGAGGGATGCCCGCCGAGACAGGCTGGTCGAAGGGGATCATGGCCCCCTTGCCCACCCCGTCGTGCCATCCGCTGAAATGTCCCTCGAAGCGCAGCACCCTGGTCTTTCCTGTGTAGGCCCGGGCCACGCGGAGCGCGAGCATACTTCCCTCGGACCCCGAGTTCACGAAACGCACGCGTTCGGCGCAGGGGACCAGCTTCCGGATAAGGTCAGCCCACTCCAGCTGCATCGGGTGGTCGTTCCCGAAATGAAAGCCGAGTTCGAGGGCGTCGCCCATGGCCCGGCACACATCCGGCGGAGCGTGACCCAGCAGCAGCGCGGCGTTCCCCATGCCGTAGTCGATGTATTCCCGGCCGTCCTCGTCCCACTTGCGTGAGCCTGCCGCACGGGACATGTACAACGGCAGGGGATGGCCTCGGCGCAGGTCGTGACCCACCCCGCCGGCCAGCAATTCCATCGCGCGCGAATACAGTTCCACGGCCCTCGGCCGGGTCTTCCGAAGCGCTTCGAGTTCTGCGTCACCCATGTGCAATCCTCACTTGAGCCGTACGACCGTGATGAGACCGGAACCGCTAACCGCTTCAATCACTCTGCCGGGCACGAGCGAACAATCAGCGCAACCTTTCGATCAACGCCAGCGTGCGGTCGACGACCCGCCGCTCCGAATCCGGGTGGATGGCGGTGGGCATGCTGTAGGCCTGGAACAGCAGATCGGGTACGCCGTACCAGCGCTTGCGGATGTCCCAGCCGCCCGCCGGGAAATCCTCCGCCCTGGGCAGGTAGCATACGCATCCGTTGGTGTAACCCAGCGCCAGGGTATGGGGGAAAGGCGAACCGGCCTTGATGGCCAGACCGGTTTCGAAGAAGGTCTCCGTGCTGTTCGCGGCCAGGACGATATCGTTGATTCGTATGGCCTGGACCACGACCTCGATCGAAGCGCCGCCGGCTTCGACGGCGGCGACGAGCCGGTCGCTCCAGTCCGCGAATCTGGTGGTCACGAGGCATTCCCATACTTCGCCTCCCCGGGAGACGACCGTATCCCGGGCCTGATGGCATTCCGCCCTGATGGCCAGGGCATCGGAGAGCGGGGGCAGGTCGATGAACCCGAGCGAAAGGCTTTCGTCCGCGGCGGCCAGAACGGTGCACGAAGCGCCGGTGACCGGTTCCCAGGGCCAGACCGATATGCGGGAAAGCGAACCCATGCGCCGGCGTTCCCCGCGCTTCCTGTGCGTGTGGATCGCCGCGGCGGTCTTGACGACTTCGGCCCCCAGCGTGGACCCGATACGGTCTTTTTCGTCCCTGCAGTCGGCCTCCATGCTCAGGCCGCCCCGCGGCATGATGTTCCCGCCGCACCCCTGAAGAAAGAGCGAAAGCCCCCCGATCGCGTTTTCGACCAGGGTCCTCGCCGCGCCCGGGAAATCGGGCGAAGCCACCATGGACCGGGGTCCGATGGTCACCGGGTGGCATCCGTAGGAGAACAATGTGGCGACGGGACGGCCATCCAGATCGTCCACGCGCAGGACCCCCACCTCCGGATCTGTCGGATGACCGGGTACTTCGCCGAGGAAGATCTCGCCGTCGGGATCGGTTTCCCGTCGGTATACCCCGATGCGGCATTCGCCCCGTCCCGAGCCGATGCGCGCAGGGACCTTCCGTTCGTCCGCTTCCCGCGCCGCCTCCTCGATCCAGCCGCACAGGTCCTCCTGGTAACGGGCCTGCAGGGCGATCTGTTCGGGTTCATCGGGGAACCACTCCGGCATGGCGGGCGAACTGTGGGTGTGGTTCAGGTTGATCATGACGTGGGAGGAGGCGGTTCCCACCGCTTCGGCAACGCGTTCCCGCAGACCGTTCATCACGGGCAGGTCCATCCACCCGGTATCCGCCGCGACGATCGCGACTTTCGCCTTTCCGTCCGAAAGGACCAGCGCCGTGGCCGACAGGTCGCTTTCGATCGCCTGGACGACCCCTTCCCTCGAACTGAAGCCGAAGGTCCGGATACCCCGTGGGGGATTGATCACGCGCCGGGCGGCGCCGGCGTTAAGGTCAGGCATCTCGCGTTATACCGGCACATGCGGCTGCATGAGGTCCTTCGTGAAGATGGTCTCGGTCAGGCAGTCGACCCGGTTGCAGTCGAACCACGTCATGTACACGAATTCGATGGACAGGCAGCCGCCGTAGTCCAGCCGTTCGAGCCGCCGGGCAATGTCCACGAAATCGATGGTGTTCTCGTCGAGCCTGGACTGCAGTTTCCCGGGCCGCGCCGCGCGGATGTGGAAATGGTCGGTATGGGCGAGGAGCGGGTGGATCCGTTCCTCGGGGATGTACTGCATGACGAAGTGCGAGTAATCCAGGGTGACCGTGGCCCGCGGCGCCCGCTCCAGCAGGGCCAGCGCCCGTTCCGGCGTGTCGACGACGGACTGTACGTGGGGTTCGAAGCGGACCGTGACGTCCCGTTCTCC
>JAPOOT010000098.1 GCA_026713285.1 Gemmatimonadota bacterium
AGAATTGTCCCTGCTTGCCCTCTGCCGACGAGTTGATGGCCAGCCAGACCACGCCCTGCTCGCGGTACTTGTCCTGCAGGCCCTGCATGTTCTTGGCGTTGTAATGCTTGGCCACGAAGGGACAGTCGTAGTTGATCCATTCCAGGACTACGTACTTGCCGCTGTAATCCGATAGCGTCACGTTGTTTCCCTGGGTGTCCGTCAGCGTGAAATCGGGCGCCGGGTTGCCCACCTGGGCTTCCCCTGCGGCCATCGGCGTACCATAATTGCCGAGTAAATAGGCGGCGGCAACGGCTACCACGGCTATCGGTATCAGGATCTTCTTCATGGATTTCCTCCTTGGCTTTGGATAGAGAATCTACAACTGCGTTAAAAAGTCGATTGAATTTCGCTGTCAATCGATCATGCCGACCGTCCGTCCACTCGCGGCACTACCTGCTTCGGCCTGTTTAAGGGCGTCCAGCACCAGGCCGGGCGTGAGCAATTCCGGCAGAATTGCCGGTTCGGAATCCGGTCCGCCCGAGTACAGCACGTACAACGGGACGCTGTTGCGTCCGAATTCGGCGAGTGCCCGCGTGATCTCGGGGTCCCGTGACGTCCAGTCGGCCTGGACAGCCGCCACACCCAGCGTTTCGAACCGTTCCACAACGCGGCTGTCATTCAGTGCTACGCGCTTGTTCACCTGGCAACTAAGGCACCAGGCCGCGGTGAAGTCCACGAACACCGGTTTGCCCGTTGCGCGCAGATCCTGTACGAGTTGCCGGGAGAAGGGTTGCCACGCCAGCCCCGCGCTGTTCGCCGGCGTCATCGCGGCCCGTTCGGCCTTGGCCGGGGCGGGTACCTGGCTCAATACCGCCGCGAGGCTCGCGATAACGATTACCGTTGCGACGGACCTGGCCGCGATCCGGGTACGGCTTCCGGCGGAGATCCCTCCCCAGCGGCCGAGTATCCAGCTTCCCAGGCTCACCATCACCAGCAGGACCATCACGAGGGCGACGAGGTTTGGGTCCGTCTGAAGGTTCAGCACCCAGAGCAGCCAGACCACGGTGGCCATCATCAGGAATCCCATGAACTGCTTGAACGACTCCATCCAGGCGCCGGGTTTCGGGACATATTTCAGCAGGGCCGGCACGGAAGACAGGGTCAGGTAGGGCAGGGCCATGCCCAGGCCCAGGAAACCGAAGATCGCCAGCGATTGCGCCGCCGACTGCGTCAATGCGTATCCCAGGGCCACGCCCATGAAAGGCGCGGTGCACGGCGTGGCCACGACCGTGGCCAGGACGCCGCTCATGAAAGAGCCGCCGAGTCCGCTGCCCGAATCAGCCCTGCCGCCCAGGCCGACCAGGGACGTGCCGATTTCGAAGACGCCGAAAAGACTCAGGCCGAACACGAATATGATGACCGACAGGATGACGAGAAAGGCCGGCGACTGGAGCTGGAATCCCCAGCCCAGTTGTTCTCCACCGGCGCGCAGGGCGATCAGCACGGCCGCCAGCGCGAGAAAGGAAGTCAGGACGCCCGCGGTGAATACCAATCCGTGCCGCCGGGCCTTGGCCGGATCGTCGCCCGCCTGGTGTATGAATCCGAGTACCTTGATGGACAGCACGGGGAGCACGCAGGGCATCAGATTGAGAATCAGGCCGCCGATGAGGGCGAAGAGCAGGGCCTGCCACAGGCCGGCAACCAGATCGCCTGAGCCCGTCGCAAGGGCGCCTGCCGCTAATTCACCAGCAACCGCCGGTCCGATGGCGGCGACCGCCGCCGGAAGCTCATCCGCGTAGACTGCGGCAACGGCCAGGGCCCGCTCCGATCCGGCGCCGCGCCATCCTTCCGCGGAAACCAGCACGCCCGTGATTTCATCGGGTCTGCCAGTGTAGAAGCCCGACCGGCGCATCGTCAACAAGTACCCGGTTTCGGTCTTCTCCAGTCTCTGGGGCGATACGTAGTCGATCAGGTCTTCGTTGTACGGATAGAATTCGACGCGGGTAAGTGATCCGCGGTACCATTCGGGCGTGGACGCGTGCAGCGCCACGGTGGAATCGGATATGACGGCCTCGACCTGCCACCCCGGTACCGGGACCGCAAGCTGCTCCCGGGTGCGGGTAAACAGATCCGTCCATCTTTCGTCGGCCTGGGGCGCCTCATCGGTTACGGGGAGCGTTACCCGGTATCCGGATTCTCCCGGTAGGCAGATATCCGCGCAGACCAGCCAGGAGGCGAAGGCCCCGATGTCGGCCGTGCCGCCAGTCTCCAGATCCGCCGGGGGTGTGATTTCCACGAGCAGCAGCGTCTCGCCCTCGTACCCGTAGCTGGCCAGGATGTCGAGCACGATTTTTTGGGGGTAGGGCCAGTTGATCTCTCCAGCCTGAAAACCTTCGGGCAGCGCCCAGTCAATCTCGGTAGGAAGACCCGAATCGGCCGGATTGCGCCAATAAGTGTGCCAGTGCTCGTCCATCTTCATCCGCAGGCCGGCCCAGAAAGGCTGCCCCGGCTTGATGGACGTCGTCTCCACGACCAGTTCCGTTTCCATGTAATCGGTGCGGACCGCCTGTCCCTGGACGGACCAGGTCGCAAGGCCGAATGCGCACATCGTTATGAGCAACAGAATGGACTTTTGAATCGGTTTCATGATTTTCATGATAGGGTCTATGTCCTTCGGCGGTGTGTCCCGCTGCCACCTGACCGTGACTACCGTATGAAGATCGAATCCGGTCGAAGCGAACCGGTTCTCCCCACGCGCCGGCATACTTCCACAACCTCAATATGAACCTTCCGGGCCGTTGCTGTCAAGGCGCAATCGAGG
>JAPOOT010000097.1 GCA_026713285.1 Gemmatimonadota bacterium
CTGCCGATGACGCCGTCCAGGCCCACGTTCGAGGGGATCACGCCCCCGTTGGCATAGGTCCGTTCCACCCACGCGTCGGCGTATTCGAGGATCCAGTCCCGGTACTTCGCTTCCCCCGTAAGCGCATAGGCGTTGAAGGCCAGTCCCGTGCAGGTGAGGTTCAGTGGATGGTCGCCGGCCACGTCGTTGTAGGTCTCGAACCGCTCGCACATCTCCGCGTAGTCCCGCTGGCCGTGCAGCAGGTCGAACCGGCCGTCCTCCAGCGGGTCGCCGGCCCAGTCCAGGGCCGTGGTCTTGCGCAGCATCGGTCCCCGGCTGCCGTTGAACATGCTCCGGATCAGCCGGAGTTCCGGGTCGTAGTTCTTCGCCTGGGGATCCTCGTCCATGTAGAATCCGGCGAATCTTCTCGCCCGGCGTATATGGTTTTCGTCGTCCGGATCGCAGTTCCCCAACAGGTTGAATACCACCAGGCCCTCGGCGTGATGTGCCCAGTCGCTGTGCACCGGGAATTCCTTGTAGTACATGCCGTCCCGGGCAAAGGGCACGTCGACGGTCTTCGCCTCCGTGTACTGGCGGATGTGGCCGTCCTGCGCCGTCTTGCACATGTCCCGGATGCGGTCTCCCCCGCCGAGCAGGTAGACGACGGGCCAGTGGGCCAGGTTTTCGATGGCGTCGTCCGGACCGTCCAGCGCGCCCCAGCGGGGTACGCATTCCAGGTATCCCTTCTCGTCGAAATACTTGTCGTAGAAAAGTTCGAGGGCCTGGGTCATGGAGCGGATGAGCGATCGCTCCAGCAAGGCCCACTGCGGCGGGACCTGGGGCGTGTCGATCTTAATCGTGACGCGATTGGGCATGAATGGGATCCTGACGTGCCGGTTTAGGCGGTTTTAGAATGAATACTGAGGGCTGGGCTGTTGTAGAAATAGATTGTATTAATCAGCCTACTTGGTACTAGTTTCGTGGTACTATGCCGGATCTGGACACGGACCGGACAAGTCGATCTTGGTGGTGGCTATATTATTGAACTGACTGCATTTACGCACGTATACTATCGAGTAGGTTGACAGAAAGATATGGCCTTTCCCGCCCATCGTCAAGCGTATCATGGACCGGGCAAAAGGGACTGTCCCGACGCCTTGCCCTTCGCGTATATCGGCGCGGTGCATCCACATCCGTGTATCCGTAGTGCGTCCACAGTGTCAGAATTCACGGGCCGAGTCGGCCTGGAAGGATGTGCCGCATGATCAATCGTGTCGTTTTTATGTTTGCTGGGTTGTCTCTGCTCCTGACGCTACCGGGAATAACCGCGGCCCAATCGCCGACGATCGATCGGTCTAACCTGGTACTTGAGCTGCTGTTCGACGGCGACACCCAGGATACGAGTGGTGGCGGGCATCACGGCGAGGTTTTCGGCGCGGTACCCGCGGACGACCGATTCGGACGGCCGAACGCGGCCTTTGCCTTCGACGGCAAGAACGACTACATCCGCGTCGCGCCGCCGCCGGCCCTTTCCGCCGAAGCCTTTACGCTCTCGGTCTGGGTAAAATACGACGACGACGCCTTCTCTCGGTATTGGACCAACGGGGTTATTACGCAGGACGACGGCGGCGATGGAGCAAGGCGGGTCTTTCAACTCAGCGCAATCGGCCCCTTACCTACGTGGCACATCATGGGACGAGGTCGCGACCCCCTTATCACCCGTCCCGTCGGGATCTCCGTCTGGCGGCACCTGGTCGTTACTCACGACGGCGAGGTGCACCGGCTGTACATGGACGGGGTATTGCACGATCAGGCCGAAGCACCCTTTCCGCCGCACGAGGAAGAACCCGTTAACATCGGACGCAAGGGCTCGGGTGAACCGGACTTCTATGTCAAAGGCGTGATCGACGACGTGCGTATCTACACTGAAACGCTCTCTCCGGACGCCGTCCTGGCCCTGACCCGGGAAAACGGATGGCAACCTCCACCCATGTCGGAAATCGACGTGCCGGACCCGCCGGAGTCATCGCTCGAAGACGCCCTCGTCGCCCACTGGCCCATGGAGACCGCCGAAATGCGCATCGTGTCGAGCAGCGGATTGAAGTCTATAGTAATGGGCGACCCCGAACCCATTGAAGGTCCAAGGGGCGGGGCGCTTCGATTCGACGGCATCGAGGACTGGGCGGTGGTCAAAAACCCGTCGCTCGACCTCCTCCACTACCTGACCATAACGTGCTGGATAAGAGGGTTCTACACCGAAAGCGAGTACAGCCAGGTACTCTGGTACGGCGATGGCGCCTGGGGACAGGACCCCTACTCCTTGTCGATACAGAAAGGAAAGATCGGATTCCGCGTGGACGACGTGGCTACGCAATGGGCACTGATGACCGAATCGAAGCTCGCACCCGATGCGTGGACGTTCGTGGCGGCAACTCTGAATACCCGGTCCGACGGCCTCATGGATCAAAAAATCTACGTCAACGGGGTGCTTTCCGTGGAACAGGTGACGCCGAATCCCTACCGATACATCGAATTGGGCCGCATGTGGCTGACCTTCGCGTCATTTGGGGGCGGGTACGATCTGGAGCCTATGGAACTGGATGACGTCAGATTGTACAACCGCCCGCTGAGCCAACGGGAAATCGAATCCCTCTACGAAGAAGTACAGGAGTAACAGCATGAATAGCGATACAGGCCCCACAGGCGAAGCGCCGCTCGGCCCTATGGAATCGGACGGTACAACATTGGATGAACACGATAGCCGGCGCCGGTTTCTCAAGGGCAGTCTCGCGGCGGCGGCCGGTGCCGCTGCGACGTCGATCTGGGATGCGTCGGCAGCATTCGCGCGGGAGCAGGAAGTACCTCTTCCCGGCCCGCCGGGCGAGATTGGCGACGAATCCTACTGGGAGAAGGTCCGTGCGCAGTTCCATCTGAATCCCGATACCATTTACCTGAACAACGGAACCCTCGGCCTGTGCCCGAAGCCAGTCACGAAGGCTGTATTCGATGGATACGTTTACCTCGCGGAAACGGGCAGCGAAGGCAGGTATCAACTGTGGGACGAAGTGGAAGAAAGCCGGAAATTGGCCGCCCGGTTCTTGGGGGCGGACGAGAAAGAAATCGCCCTGACCCGA
>JAPOOT010000357.1 GCA_026713285.1 Gemmatimonadota bacterium
ACGTCCAAATCCTTCGCGGCCCGGTCCGACGGCGCCGATTGGGTCAAGGGGCTACGGCCCTATTTCGTGTACCGCGACCTGGGCATGAAGACCGCGACGGAAGGCCGGGTCATGGCCCACGTCATCCGCGCGGCACAGTCCTGCGACGGTCCCATGGGCTATCATTCCCACGAACTCGAATTCCAGATGAACTACCTGCTCAAGGGCTGGGCGCGCATCGACCTGGAGGACGTGGGCGAGATCGAGGTGACCGCGGGCGACGCGTGGTACCAGGCGCCCGGCGTCAAGCATGAACTGATGGAATTCTCGGACGACTTTGAAGTGATCGAGATCACCATACCGGGTGATTTTCCCACCATCGACGAAACGCGTTAGGACCGGCCATGAACGTGGGTTTCATCGGCTTGGGCAACATGGGCAATCCCATAGCCGCGAACCTGCTGCGGGCAGGGCACGACCTGCGGGTCCATGATTTGTGCGAGGATAAGGCCTCCAACCTGTTGGACGCCGGAGCTTCGTGGGCTTCATCTCCCCGGGAGACGGCCGGGGACGCCGACGCGGTCGTCACTTCGCTGCCCGGGCCGGCCGCGGTGGAGGAGGTGGTCCTGGGCGGCGACGGCGTGTTCGAAGGACTTTCCCGCGGTGCGGTCTACATCGACACGAGCACCGGCGATCCGGCACACATCCGGCGGATCGCCAGGGAAGGCGCGGCGCGGGGGATCGACGTGCTCGACGCGCCCATCAGCGGCGGCGTCTTCGGCGCCAGGGACGCCACCCTTACCGTGTTCGTCGGAGGCGAGCAGGCCGTATACGACCGGTACGAACCCCTCTTGCGCGGCGTGGGCAAGACGGTGGTCCGCATGGGAGGCACAGGCAGCGGCGTCGCGACCAAGCTTGTGAACAACCTCATGATGTTCATCAATTTCATCGGCGCGTGCGAAGGGATGGCCATCGCCGCGCGGGCGGGCATCGATCCGCATGCGTTGATCGACGCCATCCGGCCCAGCATGGGCCAGAGCCGGATGATGGAACGGTGCCTGAAACGGTTCCTGGACGGCAAGCCGTTGTATTCGGCCGTTGACCTGGGCGTGAAAGACATGCACCTGGGCGTCGGTCTGGCCAGGACGCTCGACGTCCCGCTGGAACTCGGCACTGTGGTCGAGGAGATCCTCAGGCGTTTCCAGGACCAGGGAAACGCCCAGGCGGACCTTCTCGCGTACATCGAAGACTATCTGAATCGGTCGGGCATCGACCTGGCCGGGAAATCGTGAGGTCAACCATGCGCTGGAGACTACTTATTTCCCTGGCCGCGTTCCTGGTACTGGGCGCCGCCGTATCGAGCGCCGCCGTATCGAGCGCCGCCGTAACGGGCGCCGCCGCGAACACGCCTGCACAATCCGCGGCCGAGACGACCGCCACCGCGAACACGCCTGCACAATCCGCGGCCGAGACAACCGCCACCGCAAACACGCCTGCACAATCCGCGGCCGGACCGCTTGATATCCGCGGCTCCTGGAAACCGGAAACGTACCGGCTCAAGTCCGGACCGGTCCACGAAGTGACCGGCCTGATCACGTTCACCGGGAAGGACTGGTCGGTCCTCTTCTTCATCGTCACCGACGAGGGACCCCGGCGGGGTTCGGGAGAAGGGGGAACCTACACCCTGGACGGCGACAAACTGACCTTCCGGCACCTGTACAACCTCTCCGGCGGCCATGCGGTCGAAGGTTTCGAGGCCAGCGACCTTTCGATGAAGGTGAGACCGAAGGACGCCGAGGACGCGCCTTCCGAGCCCTGCGCCATTACCATCGAAGAAGACCTTCTCACGATCTTCTTCCCCAGCGGTAACCAGATGGCCTTCCGACGCAGTTCCGACTGATTGAAGCGCCGCGCCCGTTTCCCGGCCGGCATCACGGACGGGCTCCTGCAATGCCGGGTATCACCCGCCGACCCATCCCGCGCATTCCTGCCCGCCGACATTCGGACTCGACTCCAGGGGAACGGGAATCAGTTGACTTTGCCCGGCGTTCCCGCTTATCTTGGGACGCTGTCGTTCACGCGGCTCGAATTCCGGGAACCAGGCCATGCCATCCGAAGAACTGACCCGTAAGATGAAGCAAACCGTTGGCGTCGAGGCCGCCCGGATGGTCCGGCACGGGGACGTGGTCGGACTGGGCACGGGCTCGACGGCGGTGTTCATGATCGAGGAGCTGGGACGGCGCGTTCGGGACGAGGACCTTCGAATCCAGGGCATTCCCACCTCCTTCGACGCGGCGGTGCAGGCCCGGAAAAACGCCATTCCCACGATCACCCCGGACGACGTGGAACGGGTCGATATCGCCGTGGACGGCGCGGACGAGGTAGATCCCGATATGAACCTGATCAAGGGCCGGGGCGCCGCCCATCTTCGCGAGAAGATCGTGGACGGCATGGCCGATCGGTTCATCGTCATCGTGGACGAATCGAAACTGGTCGACCGGCTGGGATCGAAGTGCCCCGTGCCGCTGGAAGTCCTTCCCATGGCCGTTCGACCCGTGTTGCGGGCCGTCGAAGCGCTGGGCGGGGAACCCGTGCTGCGCATGGCGGCGCAAAAGGACGGACCGGTCATCACGGACCAGGGTAACATGGTCGTAGACGCCCGTTTCGTTGGTATCGACGACCCCGTCGGAATGGAACGCACGCTCAACAACATACCCGGCATCCTGGAGAACGGTCTTTTCGTCGGACTGGCCACCGAGGTTCTGATCGGGAGCATCTCCGGCGAGGGACGAATCGAAGTGGATCGAAGGAGCGAAAGCCGGTAAGGCCGTTCGCCTAAGTCCAATGGTCGCCGCGGTGCAATGGACGGCCGCCTCAATTCAATGGACGCCGCGGTTCGCGGCATAGCAAGAGTCCGAACACACAGACGATCCGAGTCTAAAAATGAATGAAATCGGATACTTCAGCCTGCTGCTCGCCTTCATGACGGCAACCTACGGCGGCGTGACCAGCGTGGTCGGCGCCCGAGCGCGGAACCCGCAGATGATCGCCAGCGGCGCCCACGGCGTCATCGCCACTTTCGGCCTGCTGACGCTGGCTTCCGTCGTGCTGGTGTACCACTTGTACACCGGCAACTTCCAGGTGGAATACGTCGCCTCCTACACCAGCAGCACCCTGCCCGAGTTCTACCGCGTCACCGCGCTGTGGGCCGGGCAGAAGGGGTCCCTGCTCCTGTGGGTATGGACCCTGGCCCTCTTCGCGCTGGTGGTGCACCTGACCAACCGGGACCGCAACCAGACGCTGATCCCGTACGTCCACGCGGTGATGATGTCGGCGGTCCTGTTCTTCATCGCCCTGCTCATCTTCGTAGCCGACCCCTTCGAGCTGCTGCCCTTCGTGCCCAGCGAAGGCCGCGGCCTGAACCCGGTGCTGCAGATGCCGCTGATGATCATTCACCCGCCCATACTCTACCAGGGGTACGTGGGGACCGTGGTTCCCTTCGCCTTTGCCATGGCCGCGCTGATGACCGGCGAACTGGGGGACACCTGGATCCGGACGATCCGCAGATGGACCCTTTACGCGTGGTTCTTCCTGGGGTTCGGCCTGATTCTGGGCGGCCGGTGGGCTTACGTTGAACTGGGATGGGGCGGATACTGGGCCTGGGATCCCGTGGAGAACGCGGCGCTCATGCCCTGGCTGACCATCACCGCCTTTCTCCACTCCGTGATGATCCAGGAGAAGAAGGGCATGCTGAAGATCTGGAACTTCACGCTGATCATCCTGACCTTCGGCCTGGTCTACTTCGGTACCTTTCTCACGCGAAGCGGTGTCGTTTCCTCGGTGCATTCCTTCACCACTTCGGGCATCGGACCCATGTTCATGGGTTTCGTCATCGTCTCGATGGTACTGTCCTTCGGCCTGCTGATCAGCCGGCGCCGCGCCTTGAAGGCCCGCAACGAACTCGACTCTTTCGTCTCGCGGGAAAGCAGCTTCCTGCTGAACAACCTGGCGCTCGTGGGCATATGTTTCGCCATCCTCTGGGGAACGATCTTCCCTGTGCTTTCCGAAGCGGTCAGCGGCGAAAAGATCACGGTGAGCGCACCGTACTTCAACCAGATCAACATACCGCTGGGCATCTTCCTGCTCTTCCTTACTGGAGCGGGACCCCTGTTCGCCTGGCGCAAGACGTCCGTGCAAAGCCTGAAGCGGCACTTCACCGTACCCGTTGCCTGCTTCCTCGCCGTGGGCGGCATCCTGTTCGCCATCGGCATCCGGCACGTCTACGCCCTGCTTTCCTTCAGCATGTGCGCCTTCGTCGTAGGGGCCATCGGACTGGAGTTCTACCGCGGCGTCCGTGCGCGCCGTTCGACGAACGATGAATCCTACCCCGCGGCTTTCTACCGACTGGTCATGGGCTACAAGCGCCGGTACGGCGGTTACGTCGTTCATATCGCAATCGTGCTTCTGTTCGTGGGATTTACCGGGGCCGCCTTCGACCGGGAAGAGAACTTCGCGGTCCGGGAGGGCGAGTCGTTCCAGATCAAGAACTACACGCTGGACTTCGATTCCCTCACCGAGACCAACATGGGCGAGTACGTGTCCTATGCCGGCCTGCTTCGACTTTCCGTTGACGGCGAGCCCGTCGTCATGATGGCTCCGGAGAAACGTATCTACCCCATTCAGGACCAGGTGACATCGGAAGTGTCCATCTGGTCGACGCTGAATGAAGACCTGTACGTGGTCCTCGCCGAACTGAACGAAACGCTTGACGTAGCTACATTTAAGGTCTACATTAATCCATTAGTAAACTGGGTCTGGATCGGTACGGCGCTGCTCATGCTGGGGACGATCGTCCTCTTGCTCCCGGATCGATTCGGAAGGAAAACCGGCATTCGAGATGGGCGTGGCGAACCTCGCGCGCAAGTGCCCGGGACCCGGGATTCGATCGCTTGAAAGACCATGTGAGGATCATGGACGCGGCACCCACAACCATCAGGGTCAATAGAATATCCGCGTCGAATGTTGCTACGCTTTAACCCGGATCATGCACCGGTGTTTTAACAATGCATGACCTGATTTGGTAACTGTATGACCTGATTTGGCAACTCGATAGGCAGGGTGGGGGCGCTCCCGAGGAAGTCCGGGCGCCTTGGAAAACGAATAAGGCAAGCACAACATATGGCCGACTCCGTTCCAGGCAAACAGATGGTATCCGGTTCTGTTCAAATACAGATTGAGATTCGCGGAAATGTGCATGTATTTACTCGACGCTGAATGGTCTAAGATATTTCTGAGCGGACAACTCTGGAGACGCTCGACGGCAGCTCGTCGGGAATACGCACATAAACACCACCGCGGCGGAACGGTTCGAAAAACACGGGTGCCATACCTTCCTCGCCCGTAAGCAACACTCCCCTGCCGGCATACGCCGACCCGGCCACGCTTTCGGATCGGCAGCGGCCAGCTTATCGAAATCAAGCCCTGGTTCGACGCTACTGAGGGATAAGCTGTTTTCATAGCAGGGGGTGTTCTATGGAATTCCCATTGGAAAACCTGAACGAATTATTGCTGCCCCTGGCCGCGCTGGCCGTGATTTCCGGTCTTGTCGGGCTGGTAATCGGCATGCTCTGGCGGCGCAGCAAAGCCGGCGAAATGGAGGAAAAAGCCCAGAAACGCGCACAGCGCCTTTTCAAGGAAATGGAAGTGCAGCACCGGGCTGAACTGCTCGAGGAAAAGAGAAAATGGCATGATGCGCGGGAGGCGCAGGAGGAGGAAATCAACAGCAGGCAGTCTGCCCTGGACAACCAGGAGCAGGATATGATGGTCCGGGAGAAAGAGTGCGAACAGCGACTCGACAGCCTGAAGGATCGGGAAGATCAGGCCGGCCTGAGGGAAGAAGAGTTGGAAAAGCTGGAAGAGAAATTCAACACCCAGCAAGTCCGGCTGAAGGAAGCGGCCTCTGAATACCGCAACCGGTTGGAATCCCTGGCCCGGCTGACCGCGGAGGAAGCCAAGCAACAGCTTCACGATGAGCTCATCCACGACGTGAAGCAGGAAGCGGAGCACAGGGTAAGGGACATACTGAAAACCGCGCAGGCCAATGCCAACCGGGAAGCGAGAAATGTCGTCACGCTGGCGATCAGCCGGTGCGCGGTGGATCAGTCCACGCAGACGAGCGTCGCGGTGGTTCCCCTGCCAAACGACCAGATCAAAGCCCGTATTATCGGAAAAGACGGCCGTAACATACGGACTTTCGAGGCGGCCAGCGAAGTCAAGGTGATGGTGGACGATACACCCGAAGCCGTGGTCATCTCCTGTTTCGATCCCATCCGCAGGGAAATCGCACGGACGGCCATGGCCGATCTCGTATCCAACGGCAAGATAACCCAGAGCCGAATAGAAGAAACCATCACGCGGGCACGGGAACAGATCGACAGCCGTCTGTTATCGGAAGGGCAGCAGACCGTCAACCAGCTTAAATTGAAACCCATGCATCCCGAGATGATGAAACTGGTCGGCCGACTGCGGTTCCGGTCCAGTTACGGCCAGAACGCCCTGGATCACTCGAAGGAGGTGGCGTTCCTTACCGGTATGATGGCCGTTGAGATCGGGTTGGACGAGTTGCTCGCCCGGCGCTGCGGACTCCTTCACGACGTCGGCAAGGCCCTGGACCACGAGATGGAGGGATCCCATCCGGAAATCGGACTGGCCTTCGCGGAGAAGTATGGCGAACCCGAGGAAGTCAAGAACGCCATTATCGCCCATCACAACGACGAGAACGAGGAAATCACCTCGCCGATCACGTTTCTTGTCGCCGCGGCGGACGCGATTTCGGGCGCCCGGCCCGGCGCCCGCAGGAATGACCCCGAAGACTATGTCCGCAGGGTGGTGGAGCTTGAAGAACTCGCCCGGGCGTTCGACGGGGTGGCCGACGCCTACGCCATCAATGCGGGCCGTGAGATCCGGGTCATGGTCCGGCCGGACCAGGTAGACGACGAACGGACGCACTTGCTGGCCTCCGAAATATCCCAGAAGATTCGCAACGATCTGACCTATCCCGGGCACATCAAGGTGACCGTCATCCGGGAGAAAATCGCCCACAGGATGACCAACAAGCGGGACGACCAGCAACAGGGCGGACGTCGAAGGTCGTACGGACGAAACCGGAACCGGCGTCATTCTCCGACGCCCAGCGGACAAGCGGCGGGATAGCTTCGCCGCGTAGTGGATACCCGTGTCTCTTACCGAAGAAATCAAGGCGCGCGCCGCGTATCTCGGTTTCGACCTATCCGGCGTAACCACTGCCGAGCCACCTCGTCACGGGGATTACTACGCCAAATGGATCGAGCAGGGCATGGCCGGCGAGATGGACTACCTGGGCCGGCAGATCGAGAAACGGCAGGACCCGGGACAGATCCTGCCGAACGCGCGGTCCCTTGTTGTAGTCGCGATGAACTACCGGTGTCCGGACCCGGACCCCGTCCCCGGCGGCGCGCCTGGAGACACGCACCGCGGAACTCCTGGAGACGCGCACCGCGGGAAAATCGCCCGGTACGCCCGGGGCGACGACTATCATGACGTAATGAAGGAGAAGCTGCAGGAACTGCTCGGATTCATCCGGGTAAGGGCCGGACGTCCCGTGGAGGGCAGGGTATACGTGGACACGGGGCCCGTGCTGGAACGTGAATTCGCCGTCCGCGCCGGCCTGGGGTGGTTCGGGAAGCACACCAATCTCATTCACAAGCGCGTGGGTTCGTGGCTGTTGATCGGGGAGATTCTCCTGGACATCGACCTGGACCAGGACCGGCCCGCCGCCGACCACTGCGGCACGTGCACGAGGTGCATCGAGGCCTGTCCCACGGAAGCCATCGTCGAGCCCTACGTTGTCGATTCGCGCCGCTGCATTTCCTACCACACCATCGAACTGAAAGGCGCCATCCCCCTGGAGTACCGCGCGGCGATGGGAGACCGCGTGTTCGGGTGCGACGACTGCCAGGATGTCTGTCCCTGGAACCGCCGCGCGCCGGAAACCGGCCATTCGGCGTTCGTTTCCCGTCCGTGGAACGAAGCGCCGGGCCTGATCGAAATGCTGGCGTTGACGCCGGAGGAGTTCAGGACGCGATTCCGGGGCAGTCCCGTAAAACGGACCAAGCGGCGGGGCCTGCTGCGGAACGCCGCGGTTGCCCTGGGCAACACGAAGGACCCCGAGGCGATACCCGCGCTCGCCGATTCGCTTGTCGACGACGAGCCGCTGGTCCGTGGGCATGCGGCCTGGGCGCTTGGGAACGTCGGCGGCGGCCGGGCGCTCGCGGTACTGGAGCAGGCGAGGAAATCCGAAGAAGATCCGTGGGTAATAGAGGAAATAGACCAGGCGCTCGCGGAATGCGAAGCGTCTTGACGAATGGCCTGCTGCCCGACAAATGGCCTACGAACCAGGCTGAGGTTTTTTTAAAACCCTTGCCTACTCGACGGTTAAGGGTATATTTCAGACGGCTGCGGTGACCGGTGCCGATCGATGGATCGACGTTCGGAAGCCGAATCGGTTTCTGATTCGATTGACGCAGATTATGATAAGATACCTCCCGCTCATAGGCCTTGTTATCCTCGCCGGCTGCGCCGGCCCCCGGACCCTCGAACCGGGCTCGCGCGCCACGGCCGCTCCCGAGACGGCGGACACCACCGGAACGGCCGTCGCGGTGGAACAAATGCCGGGTCAGGATCTTACACTCGATCACGTCACCCTGGCCGACTCCCTGGTGACACAGGATCCGGATCGTCTTCTTGCCGATGCCAGGCTGCGTTATGACGCGGCGCTCGCGGCGCTGGAGCGTTCCGATACCACGTCCGCGCGCGACGCGGTCGACGAAGTGCTCGGGCTGCTCATCCTTCTGAGCGACGACCAGAAACACGCCGCGACCCCCGCGCAGGCCGACCTGCTCAGGCAACTCGGCCTGTTGGTGGACCGCATCCAGGACAGACACCGCGCGGCCGCCGAAGTCAGGGGTTCGATTCCCAGAGAACTCAACCGCCGCGTCACCCTGCAAATCAATCAGTTTCTCAAGGGCAGGAGCCTGGACATACTCAAGGCCGCGTACCAGCGGTCCGGGCGATACACCCCCATGATACGCGAGGAGCTCGCCGCCCGCGGAATGCCTGGAGAACTTCAGTGGCTCCCGATCGTCGAAAGCGGCTTCAAGCCCAGGGCGTACTCTTGGGCGGCCGCGGCGGGCATGTGGCAGTTCATCTTCGATACCGGCAAGCGGTACGGGCTCCGCCGTTCCGGTTGGGTAGACGACCGCTTCGACCCCCACAAGGCCACACCGGCCGCACTCGCCTACCTGAAGGACCTGTACGGCATGTTCGACGACTGGTTTCTCGCCCTCGCGGCATACAACTGCGGCGAATATCGCGTACTCCGTGAGATCAACCGGACGGGGAACCGGGACTACTGGAAAATGCGGCTGCCCAGGGAAACCCGGAACTACATACCCAAATTCCTCGCGGTGGTGCATATCATAGAGAACGCCGAGAAATATGGCGTCGAATGGCCGGAGACCCACCATCCCCACCTCTTCGAAGAGGTGCTACTCGACAAGTCGGTCACCCTGCAGCACGTCGCCGAAACGCTGGACATGCCGCAGGACGATCTCAAGGCCCTGAATACCGACATTCGTTATGGCGTGACGCCGCCCACCGGGTATGCGCTGCGCGTGCCCCTCGGCGCAGGCTCGACCCTGCTCGGCAGTCTCGACGAGCTTCCGGAGTCGAATTTCAGACCCCCTCCCGAGGTAAGCAGGTACCGCGTGCGGCGGGGCGATACCCTCGGCCATATCGCCCGCAGGTTCCGGACGTCGGTCAGCAGAATCCGGAGCATGAACCGGATCCGGGGCAGCCTGATCCGCATAGGCCAGATGCTCCGCGTGCCCGGGCGCAGCTACAATAACCAGACATGGGTAGGCCAGGGGCCTTCGTACGGTACACCGAAGAACGCCACTTCGCATACCGTGCGGCGCGGCGACACGCTGACCCGCATCGCCCGGTATTACGGGACATCCGTTACCGCGCTGAAGCAGTCGAACGGGTTGCGGGGAGACATCATCCGCCCCGGCCAGGAGCTTCGCCTTACTGGGAACGGGATCGACGGCGGAAGGGGAACGGTCGGCAGTCCGGTGACCTACGACATCCGCTCGGGGGATACGCTTTCACGTATCGCGCGGGTCTTCAAGGTTACCGTAGCGGCCCTTATGCGGGCGAACCCCGATGTACAGGCCAACCGGTTGAGGATCGGCCAACGGATCATCATACCAGGCTGACCATGATTTCAGGCTGGTCATTGAACCAGGCGGATTATCACACCAGGCGGATTATCACACCAGGCGGACCGAGGGCCGCAGCGACCGTCCGGTACCCGGGACCAGGAGCTCGAAATTCCGAGAAAGGAGAATCCTTACATGGGATACGTCAAGGCGGCGGACCTGGATGAACTGAGTCCGGGCAAGATGAAAATGGTCTCGATCGATGGGAAGGAGATCGTCCTGTGCAACGTGGACGGGAAGTACTATGCCGCCGATAATTTCTGCCCCCACATGGGCGCGCCCCTGAGCGACGGGGAACTGGACGGCACCGATCTCTGGTGTCCCTTCCACGGCGCGTCTTTTGACATAACCACGGGTGACGTGCTTTCGCCGCCGGCCTACGAGAATCTCACCTGCTTCCCGGTCCGGGTGACCGGCGATGCCGTAGAAATAGAAGTCTAGCCGTCAATCTCTGAAATGTTCGTACCCTCCCGGACGCAGGGGCCGGGGTCCGGTGTGGTCTGTAACAGTGCATCCGCGGTCCACGGATACGCATTCGCCTATGGGGGTCAGGGGCGTTCCGGTACGCTCCAGGAGTTCGGCCGCCAGGCGATCCACCTTGTCCGGCGCAACGGCGCACAGCAGTTCGAATTCCTCTCCGCTTTCCAGCGCCGTCTCTACGGGATCGATCCCAAGCTCCTCCATGACCTGCCTGGTCTCATCCGCGACTGGCAGGACGTTCCCATCCAGTTTCAATCCCACTCCGCTGCTACGACCCAGGTGCAGGGCATCCGAACTGAGCCCGTCGCTCACGTCGATCATGGCGTGTACCCAACCGCTGCATGCCAGTATGCCGCCTTCACGGACACGCGGAACGGGCGTGCGGTGTCGGCGCAGCGCGCCTTCGAAACGTTCCGCCGGTCTCCCCGGTTCCGGATGCGCCCGCGCCGATTTGAGCAGGCGAAGGCCGGCCTCGCTCGCGCCCAAGTGTCCGGTGACGCAGAGGATATCTCCCACACGGGCGCCGCGGCGCGCCGTGATGCGTTCCGCTGCCGCTTCTCCCCTTACCGTGATGGAGACGACGGTCGGTCCGTCCGTGGAACTCAGATCGCCTCCGACGATGGACACCGATAGGCCGGTGTGTTGCGTGACGTCGCGAATGCCCGCGTACAGCGCCTCCACTTCCTCCACGGTGCGTTGAACCGGAAGGCACAGGGTCGTCAGCGCGTGCCGGGGGACGCCGCCCATGGCCGCGATATCGCTGTAGTTGGCGGCCATGCATTTCCATCCGATCTGCCGCCAGGACGAGAAGGCAACGTCGAAATCCACGCCTTCCACGAAGGTGTCGGTCGTCAGCAGGGTCGCCATGCCGGGTCCGGGTTCCACGGCCGCGGCGTCATCGCCGATCCCTAGAATGACGCTCGGATCCGGCTCGGGCAGCGCATGCCCGATTCGGCGGATCAACTCGAATTCGGTGGGAAGGCCCGTGCCTTCCTTCCGGTTCTCCACGGTTCATCCATTCCTTTTCGCGAGGCCTTGACGCGCGTATTCAGGCTCTCACGGTTCATCCATTCCTTCTCGCGAGGCCGCGGCCTTGACGCGCGAATCCAGGTCTCACGGTTCATCCATTCCTTTTCGCACGGCCGCGGCCGCGACGTGCGGATCCAGGTTTCACGGTTCATCCATTCCTTTTCGCGAGGCCGCGACCGCGACCTTGACGCGCGAATCCATGAGCCATCTTACTACGCGACAGCCTCTAACGCGACAACCTCTAACGCGACAGCCTCTAACGCGACAGCCTCTAACGCGACAGCCTCTAACGGCGCCGACCTCTTACCCGCCATCCGGCTACCCGCTCTTCACGAATCGCCCCCCGACCCGCTCCCTCGAGCGGGTGAAAGTTTCGATGCCGGCCGAAACGCCGCCGCCGAAGAGCAGTCCTTCCAGGGCGCCCAGGGCTACCTGGGTGGTGCGGCCGAACTCTCCCTCTCCAAATACAGTCGCGATGGTTTCGAGCCGTATCTGCGACGCTTCGAAGGACTGCCGCAGCGTCTCCAGGCTGGCCGTGAACATGCTGCCGCCCATCACGGTCAGGGCGATACTGGCGATCATGCCTCCCAGGGCGCAGAAGACGATGTTGAGAAAGCTTCGCCACTGCCCGGGCCGCCCGGCCAGGTAATACGCGGCGACCGGACCGAGGGCTACGCCCGTCCCGATCAGGGCGCCCTCGAGGCCACCGGTAAGACCCGCGGGATGCCGGCCGAACAGGGTTTCCAGGGTATCGGAACTGTAGAGATTGAACGCGGCGCCTACCAGTCCGCCGCCCAGTGCGCCGCCCAATACGCCGAGCCATCGGCTGTAAATCCCGGACACGCGCCGCAGCGCGACCATGCCGAAGGATACGCCCGCGCCGCCGAAAACGCCGCCGAACAGGCCCAGACCCGCCAGGACGAAAATGGGCGAGAGGGCTTCCGACGGCAGGCCGGAACCGGCCGCGGCGAGCGCGGTTCCCAGGAGAAGCCCGCCAAGCAGGCCGGAAACGGCGCCGCCGAACGTTCCACCGATCCCCTGTTGCATGATGTCGATCCCGCCCTGTTGCAGGCGCATCAATATGAAACCGGCCATCACCATAACGCGGTACAGCCGTGAAAGTTTGAATGAACGGTTCTGTTCCCGCAGAAACGCCAGGCTGACCGCGCGCTGCAGGCGGCTCACGGACTCGTTGCCCGTGGGACGGGTCAGGATCGATTCCACGGCAGAGCCGAACCAGTCCGCCAGCTCGATACTGGCCGCCCTGCGCACTTGCAGCTCGGGATCCCGCAACGCCAGGTGTCTCAACCGGTTGTTCAGCGCCGTGCAGCGCACGGGCCGAGAGGACTCAACCGCCCGTTGGCGTACTTCCCGGCGATCGTTGTACGTGGCATCCAGTATCACGTTCAGCGCGTCCGGCACCTTTTCAACCAGCCAGCCCGGCACAGGCCGGTCCCTGTTGAGCAGACTGATGCAAAGCAGGTACGCTTCATGGCCGGAAACCCCGATCTCTTCCAGGTAGGGCGAAAGCAGATCCAGACTTTCACGGTCCATGATGAGCTGGTAGGTACGGTAATTCTCCACCGACCGCTCGAGCAGGCTGCGTGCCTGTTTCGCCTCGTAAACGCTGTTGGTCAGCCAGCGGGACACCTCCGGAATCATGCATTCATGGGCGAGTTCAAGCCATCCTTCCCCTTCCTGGTTCCGCCGCCTGACGATACGGGCGTCCACCAGTTCCCCGAGCAATTTCCCCAGGGCGGCGGCGTCGTACCGGTCGCCGGTCCGTATTCGCGAAAGCAACTCGCCCTCCCGCACGACGAGGAGCCGTTCGTCCGCGGAAATGAGCGCCAGAAGCACCTGCTGCACAACGGAAAGGTCGGCCGCCGAGAACCGGCGAAGCACCCGGGCGAGGTAATCGGCCAGGATCTGCGAAGCGCCGCCCAGACGGTCATAGGCCGATTCCATGATCAGGTTTTTCTCATCGCGCTGATCGTAGAGCGTGTCGCACACGATCTGCAGGTGGGGCGGGTCGACGGAGTCCTGGTCGGAGAGATCCTCCACCAGGCGGTCGACGAGCATGTCTTCAAACCGGCAACCTACCCGCCAGGCCGGCCCCGATATGGCCCGGGCGGCCTGTTCGGGCGTTAATCGTGCGAGCCGGTACTCATGGTGGAAGATCTCCGGAACTACCGGCTTGAGTCGGCTCATCTCCGCCAGCATGTCCTCCCTCATCACGAATACGAACTGCAACGGCAGCTCGTCGTCCTCCATGATCGCACCGAGTTCATCGATAAACGCCTGCCGGCCCCCGTCATCGAGCAGGAGAAAAAACTCCTCGAACTGGTCCAGCATGACGACGATCCGGGACGATGAACCGGACCATCGGCGGTGAAGCAAGTCCCGGAGAGCATCACCGTCCGGATCAACGTCGCCCTCGCCGTTACCGCTTACGAGCCGCCGGACCATGCGTTGCATGTGCTGCAACGGGTCGGTAAAACTCCGGATGATGCACGCTTTATGCCCCTGGCCGTGCAACCGGGGGATGACGCCGGCTCGTAGAATCGAACTCTTACCGACGCCGGAACGGCCGTAGAGGAGAAACGAGCGCCGGGCAAGGATGCGGGAGCAGATGTTCTCGATCTCCTCCTCGCGGCCGAAGAACAGGCCCTGGTCGTTTTCGGTGTAGTAGTCGAGGAACTTGTACGGACGGGGCAGCTTGCCTTGAACGGACGGCGCGGAAAGTTCATCCGGGATCGCCACCGCGTCGCCGATGAAGACGTATCCGTGTTTGGGCACCGTTTTGACGTATCGGGGGTTCGACGCGTCGTCCTTCAACTGTTTTCGGATCGACTTGATACACTGGGTCAGCGCCGTATCGCTGACGATCACGTCTTCCCAGACTTCGTCGAAGATGCGGTTTTTCTCCACCAGTTGCCCCGCATTGGATACCAGCAGCACCAGTACGTCGAAATACCTGGAACTCAAGGGCAGCACGGTATCTTTCCGTCGAACCTGGCGGTTCTGGACGTCCAGCACGAAGTCGTCGAACCGGAAGCCTTTGGCGGCGGTCTGTTGCGTCATTCGGGGCTCAGTGGACGGATTCCGATGAGAAAATCGAAGTATTCACACATTGCTCACAGAATACTCACGGGGACCTCATGCATTCCATACCAGTAATGAATATAATTCCCCTATGAGCATAAGTCTAATCTTCCACCAGGTTGCGAATCCGATTGTGAGACCGTATCGTTCATGTTTTATTGAACCCGAGAAAAGGGGGTAGGAGCATGTTATCCCATTTCTGTACCATTCCCGAAGCCGTGGAAGAAGTCAGGGCGGGGCGGGTACTGATCGTCATCGACGACGAAAACCGCGAGAACGAGGGCGACTTCATGGTATCCGCCGAGAGAGTCACGCCCGAAATCATCAACTTCATGGCGAGGCATGGACGGGGACTGATCTGTCTGCCCACCACGAAGCAGCGGCTTGAAGAGCTGGATATTCCGATCATGGTCAACGGAAAGACGTCGATCGCGGACACGCCCTTCACGGTGTCCGTGGATGCCGTAAACGGCGTGACATCCGGCATTTCCGCCCATGACAGGGCGATCAGCGCCCAGTTGTTCGTGAGCCCGGATACGGCGCCGGAAGACTTCGAACGGCCGGGACATCTCTTCCCGTTGCAGGCACGGGACGGAGGCGTGCTGGAAAGGGACGGACACACCGAGGCCACGGTCGACCTGATGAGGCTGGCCGGCCTTTACCCCGCGGGCGTCCTGTGCGAGGTGCTGGATGTGGACGGCTCCATGGCCCGTCTTCCCCGGTTGATAGAAATCGCCGACGAGCATCATCTGAAGATCGCCACAATCAAGGACCTCATCGAATACCGTCTCGAAGAGGAACTCGTACTGGAATTCGCCTGCAGCGGCGGATAGGGCGGCGTAATCCCGGCTGAACCATGGCCGGAACGAGAACGAGGGGTACGCGAACCGGCCATGTCCCAGCTACCCGACTACCTGCCGGAAGCCATGCGCCGGTTCGATCACCTCGCCCTCGACGCGCTGCCCGGCTCCGGCGACGCCTCCCTGGCGTCCGCCACCCGGTACTGCAGCCACCTTGCACGCCAGCACTACGAGAATTTCATTGTCGTTTCCCGGTTCCTGCCCACCGCGCTGCGGCAGCACTTCTACCATGTTTACGCCTACTGCCGGTGGTCCGACGACCTCGCCGACGAAACCGGCGATACCGGCCTTTCCCTGGAACTGCTCGATTGGTGGGACGCCGAGTTGCAGGCCTGTTACGACGGTGGCGCCCGGCATCCGGTATTCATCGCCCTCCGGGAGACGATAGACCGATTCGAGATACCTGTAACCCCGTTTCGAGACTTGCTGGCCGCGTTCCGGCAAGACCAGGTCGTAACGCGTTACAGGACCTACGCGGATGTGCTCGAATACTGTCGGTACTCGGCCAATCCGGTGGGCCACCTTGTGCTCTACCTGTGCGGCTACCGGGACAAAGAACGCCAGGTCCTTTCCGACGCTACGTGTACCGCGCTCCAGCTGGCCAACTTCTGGCAGGACGTCAGGGTGGACCTGGAAAAAGGCAGGGTCTACTTGCCCCAGGAGGACCTGGACCGGTACCATTACACCGAGGCGGACCTCGAGGCCGGGGTCGTCGACGAACGTTTCAGGAGACTGATGGCGTACCAGGTGGACAGGACGCGCGCGCTGTTCGATGAGGGGCTCGGGTTGTGCGGGATGTTGGACGGACGGGTCCGGCTGGACATCGAACTGTTCAACCGCTGCGGTTCCGCCCTGCTCGACCAGATCGAAAAACGGCGTTACGACGTGCTGTCCAGTCGGCCCACCCTGTCGCCCGCCCGAAAAACCGGCCTGTTTGTGAAATACGCACTGAAACGGATCTGGAACCGGACCGGACCGTCCGCAAACCCTTAGTGGGTCGTGCGCGTCGAACCGTGCGCGTTGTACGTAACGATGGAACGCCGTTGTCATGAATCCTGCGAAAAAACAATCTGCAGATTCGGAATCGTTGAAGCGCTCTTATGATTTCTGCCGCGAAATCGCGAAATCGAGGGCGAAGAACTTCTACTATTCCTTTATCGTCCTGCCGGCTGAACGGCGACGGGCCATGTGCGCCGTTTACGCCTTCATGCGCTACTGCGACGATATCGTCGACGAGGAAGCCGGGGAGGCGGACAAGGAAGACCGGTTGAACGCCTGTCGCGAGTACCTGGACCGCGCCTATGACGGATCACCGGCCGACGCATATGGCGGAACGACGGCTGGCGCGTATGACGGATCACCGGCCGACGGCAAAAGCCTTTTACCCGCATTCAGGGACACGGTGGAGAGATTCGACATCCCGAGATCGTACTTCGACGCCATTATCGACGGCGCGCAAATGGACCTTACGGTGACGCGTTACGCCACCTTCGAAGACCTTTACCAGTACTGCTACCGCGTGGCTTCCGCCGTCGGACTGGTGTGCATACACATCTTCGGGTTCAATGGCGCGGAAGCCAAAAAGTACGCCGAGTCCTGCGGCATCGCCTTTCAGCTGACCAATATACTGCGCGACCTGCGGGAAGACGCGGAGATGAGCCGTATCTACCTGCCGCAGGAGGACCTTGACGCCTTCGGATACCCGGAGGAACATTTGCGGAGCGGACGTTTAGACGATTCGTTCCGGCGCCTTATGGAATTCCAGGTGGAACGCGCCAGAAGCTACTATGACGCTGCGCTGCCGCTCCTTCCACTGGTTCAATCCTCGAGCCGGGCGTGTCTGGCGGCCATGATCGGCATCTACCGGGCGTGTCTCGAAGAAATCCCCCGTCGCCAGTACGACGTGTATAGCCAGCGCATCGGCCTGTCCCCCTGGAAGAAAATCTCCATCACGGCCCGGGCGCTGATCCGAAGGCGCGTATGAGCCGGGTAATCGTATTCGGTGGCGGGCTGGCCGGACTGGCCGGCGCGGTTGCGCTGGCCGATGCCGGCTGCGAGGTCGAACTGTACGAGAGACGTCCGATCCTGGGCGGCCGCGCCACCTCCTTCATACATCCGTCGAGCGGCGAGCGGGTGGACAACTGCCAGCACGTGCTCCTGGGTTGCTGCGTTAACCTCCTCGACTTCTACGGCCGTCTCGGCGTCGCGGACCATATCGACTTTCAAGAGACCATTCCGTTCATCGACGAGTCCAACCGCGTTTCGGTCATCGAGCCCTCGGGTCTCCCCGCGCCCCTTCACCTGCTTCCATCCTTCCTGCGGCTTAAAACGATGGGAATCCGGGACAAGCTGTCGATCGTCCGCACCGTGGCCGGCATGATTCGCCACGACATGAGATCACGGAATACCGGCTATCCGGAAACGCATCAGGCCGCCGGAGCGCAACACGCCGCCGGAGCGCATCAGGCCGCCGGAGCGCAACACGCCGCGGAGCCGTCTCCGGTTTCCATGGCCGCCTGGCTCCTGGACCACGGCGCAACGAAGCGGTCCGTCGAAGCCTTCTGGAAACCCTTCCTTATCAGCGCGCTCAACGATGAGCTGGACGACATCGATGCCGATTACGGAATCGGAACGGCCGTCCGCGCCTTTCTGCTTAATCGCCGCGGGTACGAGGTGGGGCTGCCCGCCGTTCCGCTGGGAGACCTGTACGCGCCGTGCATAGATTACATCGAGCGGCGGGGCGGGCGCGTCGTGTTCAACCGGGGCGTTACCGGCATTTCCGTCCACGGCGGCAGGGTGGTTTCCATCTCGCTGCAGGACGGTTCGACCGTCGAGGCCGGGGCGTACCTTTCGGCCCTGCCCTTCGACGTTCTGTGCCGCCTGCTGCCGAAAAGCCATGCCTCGAATCCCTACTTCGCGATGCTGGCCGGGCTGTCGGTATCTCCCATCACGGCCGTGCACGTCTGGTTCGACCGGCCCGTGACGGAACTGGACTACGCCGCGGTCATCGGAAGGAGGATACAGTGGATATTCAACCAGTCCAATCGGCACGCCGGGGCCAACACCTTGGGAAACGCCGGGGCCAGTTCCATGGAAAACGCCGGCGCCTATCTCGGTCTCGTGGTCAGCGCTTCCGATGAATGGATGAAAATGCCCCGGCAGATGATCATCGAACAGGCCATGGATGATCTCAGGTCCCTGCTGCCCGCCGTACGCCAGGCCGAACTGCTCAAGGCCATCGTCGTCAAGGAGGGCAGGGCGACCTTCGCGCCCAATCCCGGTTGCGACGCGCTGCGCCCCGGTCCATCCAGTCCCCTTTCCAATTTCTTCCTCGCCGGCGACTGGGTGCAGACCGGTTGGCCGGCTACCATGGAGAGCGCGGTGCGCAGCGGTTACCAGGGCGCCGAAGCACTGCTGCGGACCCAGGGCGTGCGGACGCGGATCCTGAAATCCGAATTGCCTGCGGAGGGTCTGATGAAGTGGTTAGCGGG
>JAPOOT010000096.1 GCA_026713285.1 Gemmatimonadota bacterium
AGATTTCCGATCAGGTATTCACCGATCTCAAGATCGCGTTTGGACAGATCCAGGAGACGCAATTGCTCGACGAGGTACTGAGTAAGCGTTGCCCCCGACTTCCCCTCGCGTTCAAGGATGTTCTGATCTTCCCGTTTTTCAAACTCTTCGCGGGAATCCATCTGGTTGTGCATGCCGTCCTGTATATGGGCATCCCAGTCGATTTTATCCCGATCGGACGTCATTTCTCCGGGGTCGTCCTCACGCGTCGCGTCCGGTTCCTCCGCCAGGGATTCGCCTGCTGAATCTTCCTCCGCCTCACGTGTCTCGTCCTCAAGTTCCAGCAGCGGATTCTCCTCGATTTTCGCCTTGATCTCCTGTTCGAGTTCCACCGTGGTGTACTGCAGCAGTTTGAGCGAGTACATCAACTGTGGAGAAAACTGCTGCCTTGTCTGCGGCTGAAGCTGAATTTCCATGGTCTTGCCTTCCCGTTACTCCAGGCGGAATCGCTCACCGAGATAAATCCGGCGCGCTTCGGGATCATTGGCCAGGTGCTCGGCCGTACCGGACAGGTAAATCCGGCCTTCTGCCATGATATAGGACCGGTCCGTAATTTGTAACGTTTCCCGGACCATGTGATCCGTGACCAAAATGCCGAGTTTTCTTTCCTTCAGGCGCCCGATGATCTCCTGTATATCCTCCACGGCAATGGGATCGATGCCGGCAAATGGCTCATCGAGCAGTATGAATTTCGGTTCGGTTACCAGAACACGGCTGATTTCGGTTCTACGCCGTTCGCCCCCCGATAGGGTGTAAGCCTTGTGCTTGGCCAGGTGCGCAATGCCGAAATCCTCCAGTAATGCCTCCATTTTCTGTCGCCGGGCCTTGCGGGAAATAGGCAGCGTCTCGAGAATGGACATCAGGTTCTGTTCCACCGTCATCCGGCGAAAGATCGAGGGCTCCTGGGCCAGATACCCAATCCCGACGCGGGCCCTTCGGTACATGGGCCACCGTGTGATTTCCCTGCTTTTCCCGGTTTCCAGGTCATCGATCAGTACCCGTCCCGATCCCGGCTTGATCATGCCTACGATCATGTAAAACGAGGTGGTCTTCCCAGCTCCGTTGGGCCCGAGCAGTCCGACCACCTCGCCCTGGTCTACACGTAAGCTCACATCGTCGACCACGCGGTGATTCTGATAGGATTTAACCAGGTTCTCAGCTCGCAGGCACCACACGAACCCTCCGTTTTCAACGGCTTCCGTCATCGTCTTCCGGTGTGAGATAGGTCCCGTCGACTCCGCCGTCCGCATTCACCTTGACCGGCTCGCCGCCATCCAGTTCAATCACGATTTCTTTCGCCCGGACCACGTTGTGGCCGGACGGTCCGCTTTCGAGCGTAGACGGATTGTAGTTGCTCACCGCATTCCCGTTCGCAGTTATGGTCCTGACCGCTTCGCCGTCGAAATCCACGATCATGCTGCGGCCTTCAATGGTGCTGCGGTCCGCTCCTTCCGTCTTCTCCACGGCATAGGTACCCTTGGCGTTCCCGGTTACCAACGCTTTTGCAACCTTGCCGTCTTCCATTTCGAGGACGATTCCATTCCCGGTGATCTCGCTGTGGACGCTCCGAATCACCGGATTCCCGATCAGATCGATCTTCAAGCCTTCGCCGTCGAAGCGCAAGG
Source organism: Gemmatimonadota bacterium (assembly GCA_026713285.1). GTDB lineage: Bacteria > JAAXHH01 > JAAXHH01 > JAAXHH01 > JAAXHH01 > JAAXHH01. The sequence continues at coordinate 1,665 of JAPOOT010000096.1, forward strand.
TATCGCAAATCCCTTCCAGCGTACCTTTCACGACTTTGACCGAATCGAACACATCGGCGGTTCGATCTTCGAATCCATAGGTCATTCCGTTCCCGGTTACCTCGATTTCATCCTCGTCGCTTCCCAGTCGCCTTACCATTCGGGGCGAGCCGCTGAATCGCGCGCTTTGCGTGGATTTGTAGTACTCCGCGTGGTCGCAATAAATAGTCACCCCTTCCCCTTCGTCCACCACCACGACGGAATCCTCAGCCAGCGCTTTCAGCAGGGTGTTGGATTCGGTGAAATAGTACTCGAGCCGAAAGCCCTCGATATTTATCCTGCTGCCGTCCTGTTGCCAGGTCATAGCCGGCTTGCCCGTCGCGACTGCGCGATGCGGCTCCTGGGTAAATACCATTCTGTGGCCGGTCAGCACCACGCCGTCCAACTCGTCGTCGAGCTTGCCCCGCCCCGCTCCGATGGCCCGTTGATCCTGTTCGTAATATACCGCGGCTTCGGCGCTGAACGTGCTGGTCTCGCGTACCATGCGCACGTTTCCTGCGAGATGCACGATTCCGTTCAGGCGGTCATAACGTACCCTGTCACTGGTCAGCACGGAATTTCCGTGCGACAGTCGCACGGAACCGGCCAGGTCGAAAACCTCATCGACACCGGTAGCCCGGAGGACGCCCGCTTCTTCGATTTGCACCGGCTCGCGTCGCTCCTGGCCCGCCGCCCGCGGAGTGAATAACGCAGCGAGACAGCAGACCGAAAACAGCCACGCGACATGCCTGTTTACAAGGTGGAATATACCTGAATTCCGGCTGGACGTCAAGGGTGTCTCCCCCGCGTGACGGCTATGGAAGCGATCCGAGTCGACGGGGTCATCGCGACTGCGCATCCGGCAAAAGCTGGCCTTTAATGTTGCGTCGTATAGTCCATTGGTGCAATCCCGGATCGGCTTCAAAGCCGTCGCCTGATATGATATCCCGGTCACTGGTCAAACGAACCGCGGCATCCGTTTCAATCACGTTCGTCGCGTTTATCCAGGTCAGGGAATCGGTTTCCAGGGTGCCTCGCTCCGTGCTGTAGACGTTTACATCTCCCCAGACACGCAGGTCGTGGGTCTGTCCGTCGATTTCACCCCGCTCGGCTTCCAGCGTCGAGGCCATGCCGCCGTCTTCTTCGAAAAACTCTACGAAAACGCCCTCATCGATGACGGTTACGTTGGTGTCGGAGTAATACAGCCGGTGACCGGCCCTGATCGTGGCTTCCTGCCTTCCATCCCGGCTAAGGTAGATCGTCGTGTTCCACGCTTCCTGGTCCGGCGACACATCCTCCGTGCCGTTTTCCGGAGCCAGCTGATCGACGGGCCGGCAGGCAGTTGAACATATGACTGCAACCACGGCCAGAGTTGCCAGAAAAAAGCGGGAAAGCCATTCCGGTGCAGGGAGATTCAGGCGGGGCCAAACTTGTGAGAGTTGCGAATTCGACATGTCTGATAATACGCGATATCATCCGGCCGGGCAAGATCAAGTTGGGCGGTCAGCAACTTCCCCGGACTGTCTGGACGCCTTCCACCTGTCATGCAACCATACCCACTGCTCCGGCGCTCTCCGGATGAACCGTTCCAGTTCCACGGTATACTCGCTCGTCGTCTTTTCTATTTCTTCCGGATTTCCTCCGGCGGGCCGGATCGGCGGGCGGACCGTTACGAGATGCGTATCGTCCGGGAGACGATGTATGGCCATGGGAACGATTGGCGCGTCCGACCGGTAGGCCAGCACCGCGGGGCCGGTGGGGGTTCGCGCGGGCCAGCCGAAGAACGGTACCGTGATGCCGGTTCCCCGCGTATCCTGGTCCACCAGCAACCCGACGACATGTCCCTTTTTCAGCGCGCGAAATACAGCGGTGGCTGCCCTGTCGCGGCTCACGACGTTCAGTCCGCCGCGCATCCTGTTCTGCATCAGGAGCGCGTCCAGCCTGGCATCGTACAGCGGCGCGGCCACCACGGTAACGGCATATCCCTTGAGCGCCAGGTACGTACCCATCAGTTCGAAGTTCCCCAGATGGGCGCTCACCGCGACGACGCCTCTCCCCTCGCCATAGGCCGATTCCAGGTACGGAAGTCCGTCGGCCCTGACCAGGTCGTCTACGTTTTCCGCCGTGACCCGCGGCATGCGGGCGACATCCACGACGTTCCGTCCCAGTTCCCGGAAGACGCTCCGGCCCAGTTGCCTGATCTGCCTGCGGGACTTTTCGTCACCGTAGGCCAATGTGAGATTGTCACGGGTCAGTCGCCTGGACCCGCGGGCCGCCAGGTACGCCACGGCACCGGTCCAGCCGCCGACCGTCAAGGCCCACCGTCTTGGAACCGCATTCATCAGTGCGATGAACGCACGCACCGCGTGATAGATGGCAACATTGCGCAGGCGTTTGATCAGGGAGGCCACGGCCGCACCCCAATGCAATTCAAAAGACCGCGTGGGGCCGTACGACTTCGTCGATCGCCTGCAGCCGTTCCAGAAGAGGTTCCAGACGGTCGAGAGGCAACATGCTCGCGGCGTCGCACAGCGCCTCGGAGACACGGGGATGTGTTTCGATAAAAACGGCGTCGCAGCCCGTGGCCACGGCCGCACGGGCGAGAGGCTCGATAAACTCGGGCGTCCCTCCGCTCGGTTCGCTGCTCGGGCGCCCATACAGCCTTACGACATGGGTGGCGTCGAATACCACGGGATATCCGATGCGCCGCATGATGGGCAGCGACCGCATATCGGCGACGAGATCGTGATATCCGAAAGAGACCCCGCGATCCGTCAGAAGGATTTGTCTGTTGCCTGTACTCTCGATTTTTGACACGACCGAAGCCATGTCTCCCGGGGCAAGGAACTGCCCCTTTTTCACATTGACGGTTTTCCCGGTGCGGGCCAGGGCAAGGGTCAGTTCCGTCTGCATGGACAGATGCGCGGGAAGCTGCAGTATATCGAGAACTTCCGCGGCCGCGTCTGCTTCCTGGAGACTGTGCACGTCCGAGAGTACCGGAACGCCCAGGTCACGCACTTTTTGTAGCACGCGCAACCCCTCCTGCAGACCTGGGCCCGCGTAATAGTCCACGGAGGAGCGATTCGCCTTCGCGTAAGATGATTTGAAAACGAGCGGCATGCCCAGACGGCCGGCTACCGCTATCAGGCGTTCAGCGGTTTCCATGACCACGGCTTCGCTTTCGATTACGCAGGGACCGGCAATCAGGGCCAGTCGCCTTCCGCCGCCGATGGCCGCGTCTCCGACGAGGATCTCCTTCATGATGGTCCTTCCTCGGCGGCCAGCCTGCGCTCCGCCTTTTCGAGGTCCCGGGGCACGTCCACTCCGAGCGGGGCGTATCCGGTCGGTTTCACCGCGATCCGGTATCCGTTTTCCAGGGCCCGCAATTGTTCAAGCCGTTCGATGCGCTCCAGCGGCGTCGGTTCCAGCCCGGCGAAAGTGAGCAGGAAATCCCGCCGGTATCCATAGAGCCCCACGGTATTGTAGTACCGGTGTTCGCGCAGGTATTCTCCGTCCGGATGCTCACCCGGCCAGGGCAGCGGCGAGCGGGAAAAGTACAGCGCAAGTCCCTGACCGTCGAACACCACTTTGCCCATGTGGGGATTGAGCAGGTCCTCCGGCCTGGTGATCCGGTGCGCGAGGGTCGTCATGGGCACTTCCGGATCATCGACCAGGGGCCTTGCCACCGTTTCGATCGCTTCGGGCGTGATCAACGGTTCATCTCCCTGTATGTTCACGATCACGTCCGAATCCAGATCCCGGACCGCCTCGGCCAGCCTGTCCGTTCCGCTGGGATGATCGCGCGAAGTCATGATCGGTTCGCCGCCGAACCCGCGGACCGCGTCAGCGATACGCCGGTCGTCGGTGACGACATATAGATCGGTAAGGCAGCGCGCCCGGATGGACCGCTCATACGTGTGTTGTATCATCGGTTTGCCCAGCAAGGGGGCCAGCGCCTTGCCGGGGAAACGCGTAGAAGCGTAGCGGGCCGGTATGAGACCCGTTATTCTCCGGATTTCGGATCCCATAATACCTTCAGATTACCTTGGGTACCGTGAAATGGCCGCGATCGGACGCAGGCGCGTTCCGTAACGCTTCCTCCCGGGTCAGCGATGCCCCGACTTCGTCTTCGCGGAATACGTTCTTGAGATGCAATACGTGCGAAGTCGGACCTGTGCCTGTCGTGTCGAGCGTATTCAGCTTCGCCATGTACGCGAGAATGGCGTTTAGCTGATCCACCAGTTGTTCCCGGTCTTCATCCGAGAACTTCAGGTGCGCCAGCGTCGCGACATGGTCCACATCCTTGACTGTTACCTTCATGGCATACCTCGTTTCCGGGCATCGTTTCACGATTGTCCCGTGCTAGATCTTTTCTAACGCCGCGTACTTGACGATCACCTTCTTGGTCGTGTCGGAAAACCGGATCGTCGCCCTCAGATCGTCCCCGCTTCCAGCTACCTGTAAGATACGCCCCTTGCCCCAGACGGGGTGTTTTACATCCTGTCCCCGGGATATCCGTATACTGCCCGTTGGCGTCTGCACGGTACGGGGCGCCGCGATATCGTCTTCGAACGGGGTATCGGAGGCCCTGTCGTCCTGCTGCCACGATGACCGCGAATAAAACCGGCCGGTGCTCTCCCGGGTAACGAGCTCTTCGGGAATCTCGTCGATGAAACGGGACTTCAGGGAGGTCGTAGCGCCTCCATATCTTCGCCGCAGATTGGCATGGGTAAGGAACAGTTGCTCCTGCGCGCGGGTGATGCCCACATAGCACAATCGCCGTTCCTCTTCCAGGTCGGCCGGGCTTTCCATCGCGCGCGAGATGGGAAACAGGCCATCTTCCAAACCCGTGATGAAGACGATGGGGAACTCCAGCCCTTTGGCGTTGTGCAGGGTCATCAGGGTGACGCATTCAACGGATTCGTCCCAGCGGTCGATATCGGTTACCAGGGCCACTTCTTCAAGAAATTCGACCAGGCCGGTGACCGGCTGACCATCTTCGGGTCTTTCGGTCGCCTCTTCAAGCGCGGCCATCAACTCGTTTACGTTCTGGACACGGACCTCGGCCTCCACGTTTCTTGCGGCCTCCAGTTCCAGCTCACGGAGGTAACCGGTCTTCTCTAGCAGGCTCCTTGCCGCTTCGGCGCCGGATATCTCTTCCAGCCGCGACCTGAGACGTAGCAGAAATTCCCCGAGATCCGCGGCGGCGCGGGCGGCCTTGCCTGAAAGCTCCTCCTCACCGGCGCGGTACAGCGCCTCCACATAGTCCATGTCGCGTTCGACGGCCAGGCGCTCCACGCGTCCCACACTGACGGCGCCAAGGCCCCTGGCGGGTGTGTTGACCATACGACGGAAACTGATGACGTCCCTTCCGTTTACCAGGATCTTGAGATAGGCCAGGACGTCCTTGACTTCTTTCCGTTCGAAAAATCTCACGCCGCCGACGATCACGTAGGGCATACCGGCGCGGCGCAATTCGTCCTCCAGCGTCCGCGACTGGGCGTTGGTTCGATAGAGCAGGGTGAAGTCCCTCAGCGACCTGCCGGCCCCGTTGCGCATCTCCTGGATCTTCCGGGAAATCCACCTTGCCTCGTCCCGTTCGTCCAGCGTCTCCACAAGGCCGATCTTTTCCCCGGTCGGGTTATCCGTCCATAGCTCTTTGCCCTTGCGGCCCTTGTTGTTTCTGATGACCTCGTTCCCCGCCTTCAGAATCAGCCCGGTGGATCGGTAGTTCTGTTCCAGTCGGACGACCCGCGCTTCGGGATAGTCTTTTTCGAATTCGAGGATGTTGCGGATATCCGCGCCCCGCCAGGCGTAGATGGACTGGTCGTCGTCCCCCACCACGCAGAGGTTCCGGTACTTTTTAGCCAATCGGTTGATCCATTCGTACTGGGCGCGGTTTGTATCCTGGTACTCATCCACCAGAATGTACTGGAATCGTTCCTGGTACCGGCTCAACAGGTCCGGATGCGTCTCGTATCCTTCGGCCAGCCGCATGATCAGATCGTCGAAATCCAGTGCGTTGCAGTCTTCCAGCGCTAGCTGATACGCCTCGTAAACCCGGGATACCACCTGCTGTTCGAAGAAATCACCGTGCTGTTCCTTGTATTCGCCAGGCGGTATGAGCCGGTCCTTCGCTCCGCTGATATGATTGCGCACCGCCTCAGGCGCGAAGCGTTTATCGGATATTTCCAGGTCCTTCATCAATCTGCGAATCAGGGCAAGCTGGTCATCGCCGTCATAAATCACGAAATCCCGGCGGAACCCCAGGGTCTCCGCCTCGCGGCGAAGTATCCGCGCGGAAAGGGAATGGAACGTGCCCACCCACTGGGGGACGTCCCCCTGGACGAGCATGCGTTCTATCCGTTCCTTCATCTCCGCGGCCGCCTTGTTCGTGAACGTGACGGCCAGGATGTGAAAGGG
>JAPOOT010000095.1 GCA_026713285.1 Gemmatimonadota bacterium
CAGCGTTACCTGGCGTTGGCCGCCGATACCGCCTGCTCCGCGCGGGTATCGGGGCTGGCAGGTTCTTCGCGTTCCCTTCTGCTCGCGCACGCGCATAGAAAACGGAACGGCGCGACGCTGGTCATCGTGGAGGACACGGCCTCCGCCGAGGAGATGTTCGAGGATGTCTCCAGTCTTCTGGATCCCGGGGACGTGGCGCTGTTCCCCCCCTGGGAGGTGCTGCCCTACGACCAGGTCTCTCCGCCGGGCGACTTGTCGGGCCGGCGTCTCGGCGCGCTGCACGACCTGATGAAGAACAGGCCGCTGTTCGTCGTCGCCACGGTCAGGGCCGTCATGCAGCGCACCATGCCGCCGGCCGTGCTTGCCGGCTCCATCCTTCACGTCGCCGCGGGCGCTACAGTCTCGTTGAGCGATCTTACCGCGCGGTGCAACCGGCTAGGCTACGAGCGGACGGACATGGTCCAGGCGCCGGGCCACTTCAGCGTGCGGGGCGGTATCGTGGATGTTTTCCCCCACGGGATGGAACAGCCGTGCAGAATCGAGTTCTTCGGTGACGAAGTGGAATCGATTCGGCTGTTCGACATCTACACGCAGCGGTCGTCTCGGAACATTCGGGAACTGACGGTGCTCCCGAACAGGGAATTGATCGACGAGCCTGAAACGCGCGCCGATGTGGTCAGGCGGGTCAGGCAGGCGGGCGAATCGTTTTCGATCGACGCGTCCGAACTGGTCTCTCACATCGAGGACGGAGGCCTGTTCGAAGGCAGCGAACGCTACCTTCCCTATTTCCATCCCTCCTCCGCCACCATCATGAATTACCTGCCGGACCACACGCTGATCGTCCGGTGCGAACCCGCTGAATTGGAGCGCGAAGCGGAATCATTCGCGGAGGAATATGAGAACACCCACCGTCGTCGTACGGAGGCGGATGATCTGGTTCCCGCGCCGGAAGAAGCGATTCTGGGCTGGCATGACATAGCGGAGGACTCGGCCTACTATGGCACGATGGACATGGTGCGCGGCGCGCGCGCGTCCAGGGGCTGGCTCGCCATCGGTACCGAGGCATCGGGCGTGTACCAAGGGGCGATGGACGTCCTGAAGTCCCGGCTGGAGGAATGGAGCGCGGACAACGCCCGGATCGTGGTGGTTTGCGACAACGAAGGACAGGCGGAAAGACTGCGGGAGATTCTGGGTCCGGACGCCCCGGAGATCGAAATGGCCGTCGGACCGATGCACGCCGGGTTTGTTCTTCCCGACTTGCCCCTCGTCGTGCTTACCGACGCGGAGATCTTCAACCGGTACCGCAGACGCCGTCGCAAGGTCTTCAAGGAAGGCGTGGTGATCGAGGATTTCACCAGCCTCAAAGAAGGGGACTACGTCGTCCACATCGACCACGGCATCGGCCGGTACGTAGGGCTGAAGCGAATTTCCGTGGACGACCGGGAACGGGACTGCCTGACCCTGATCTACGCCGCGGACGACCGGGTTTTCATCCCCATCGAGCAGTTGCACCGGGTTCAGAAGTATATCGGTTCCGATGGCGAGGCGCCTGCTTTGTCGAAACTGGGCGGGCGAGCCTGGGAACAGGCCAAGTCGCGCACCCGAAAGGCGGTCAGGGATATCGCCGAAGA
>JAPOOT010000388.1 GCA_026713285.1 Gemmatimonadota bacterium
CCATGCACGATCCACGATTCGGAGACCTGGCAAAGGTACTTACCGGACACTCGACGAAGATCCAGCCGGGGGACCGGGTGCTCGTCGAGGCCTTCGACGTGCCCGACGAGATGGTAATCTCGCTCATCCGGACCATCAGGGAAGCGGGCGGCGTGCCGCTGGTCTCCATCAAGCATCAGCGCGTCATGCGGGAACTGGTCCATGCCGGGGACGAGGACGCCATGGAAGCCGCCGGCGCCTTTGAATCCCATCGCATGGAGCGGGTGCAGGCCTACATGGCCCTGCGCGGCAGCCGGAACGTGATGGAGATGTCGGACGTACCTGGCGAGGCCATGCGGCTTTATGAGCAACGCTGGCTCAAGCCCGTGCACTTCGATATCCGCGTGCCGAAGACCCGGTGGGTGGTGCTGCGCTGGCCGACCCCGTCCATGGCGCAACAGGCCGGTATGAGCACCGAGGCCTTCGAGGACTTCTTCTTCGACGTGTGCACCCTGGATTATGGGAAGATGGAAAGGGCTCTCGCGCCGCTGAAGGAGCGCATGGACCGCACGGACCGCGTCCGACTCACGGGCCCGGGCACCGATCTGACCTTCAGCATCCGGGACATCCCCACCGTGGGATGCTCGGGCGACCGCAACATCCCGGACGGCGAATGCTTCACCGCGCCCGTGCGCGATTCGGTCAACGGTATCATCCGGTTCAATACGCCCACGCTCTATCACGGTGTGACGTTTACGGACGTGCAGTTGAGATTTGAAGAGGGCAGGATAGCGGAGGCGACAGGCAACCGGACGGAGAAGCTCAACGAGATCTTCGACACCGACGAGGGGGCGCGCTACATCGGCGAATTCGCCATCGGTTTCAATCCCTACATCACCGCGCCCATGCTGGACATTCTCTTCGACGAGAAGATCGCGGGTTCCTTCCACTTCACGCCCGGACAGGCCTACGAGGAAGCCGACAACGGCAACCGGTCGGCCGTGCACTGGGACATGGTCATGATCCAGACGCCGGAATACGGCGGCGGGACCATCGAGTTCGATGGGGAAGTGATCAGGAAAGACGGGATATTCGTCGTTCCGGAACTCGAGGGCCTGAATCCGGAACGGTTGAAGTGAAACAGGCGCGCTGCGGCGACGCGGGGAAGACCGACGAAAGACCTACCGTGCCATGACCAGGAAGTTGGCGGATTTGGAAACGGTACTTCCCGCGTGCAGGTCGGTAAGCCTGACGGTAAGTATATACTCACCCGCCGGCAGACCCGAGGTATCCAATGAAGTATACTTACGGTCCTCGGCCGAAGACCCTTCTCCCGCGAAAGCCATCATTACCGTCTGCATGTCCCTTTGCCTGCGGGCCGACCAGCGAGGCCTTTCATTACCCTCCAGGGGGCTGATCTCGTAGTGGATTTCGTACGCTGTTCTCTTCTCCCTGTCCATGCTGAGATTGTATAGCTCGCAGTAAACGTAAACGGGGTTTCCTCGAATGTAGAGCCGTCCCGGATTGGGCGTGATGTTCAATCCCTTGCGCACAAAGGGGCCCTGTACGCCGGACGGTGCGATGAGGGTGGCCAGCTTGAGATCGCTGATGAGTAATTCTTCGCCGCTGTAATCGGACAGCGTGACTGGCTTTCGGTATACCCCGATCCGGCTCGTCGTCTCGTCTTGCACCTGGACCGCCAGCGTGAAGCGTCCCGCCGGCGCCACGACGCTCGCGGGCAACGAATACACCGGGACTTTCACGTGGCTTTCGGCCATCGTCCGCTCCGGCCGGTCGAAGGGGCCGAAACCAAACTCGTGGGTGAACTGCGGGCTCATAGTCGAATCGCGCAGGGTGACCAGGTGCGCGAGCCGGGTCCTGATCCCTCTGCCGTCCGACACCTCGCCGAACTGCCATTTGGGTATGCTGTAGGACAGGTCCAGTTCCGTTGCACCGTTGTCCGCCCTGAAACTTACGGCGTCGAAGGCGTACTCGAGCGGATCTCCCCCGAAGTCGTACATGTATTCCTCCGGGGCTTTGGCGATCAGTTCTTTGGCGAGCCGCCGTGGACTGAACCTTTCCTGCCGGACCATCTCCTGCTGGTTGGTAAGCAGGTTGCCCCACGGGAAATCGAATCGGCCCCCGCCGAACTGGTCGACGAAGAACAGTTCCATGCCATACCGGGCGTATACCCAGCTCTCGGTAGCGTATCCCGCACCCATCTGCTTTCTCTCTTTCTGCCTTCCCAAGTCCATCGTTGATGCGACGATTCCGTCGGCCAGCAGCCCGCCAGTTTCTTCCACTTCTTCTTCGGTTACCCCCTCGGGCGGGACGATCGTCAAATAGCCCCGGTCGACACGCAATTGATAACCAAACCGGTTATTCTGCTCTCGGATCGCGTCCACTGCCGCGTCATCGGAAATCGTAGCACTTTGATAGGCATTCCGATCTGCGATATAGACGTCGCCGCGGCGGTTTTCCGGTTCACCGTAACGGACGTACATCTCGCCGCGGCGGTCATAGGGGTGCTGTCCCTGTGAAAAATGGTACCGGGCATACATTACGCGACGGTAATGCGCTACGAGGCGTTCGTTGGTCACGGTGGCGGGATTCGAATCCCTGGCATTCCAGAAGGCATGCCAGCGCGCATCGCGTTCGTTTCCGCCGGCTGCCTTCCAGGTCGCCAGCTCGTCAGGAGGAGCTACGTGCGCCAGATCCCGGTAAACGCGCTGTTCGTCAGGGCCAAGAAGGGAAATGTACGTTTCAAAAATACCATGCAGCACATCCGGTCGTGATTTCGAGTCTTCGGAAAGCGTGCTGAATTGCGTAAGCAGGGTCCGGACGATAGCTGAACCCGAATCTTCAAGGTCTTCTCCGGCATGTTCCAGTAACTCAACGGCCAGATCATACCTTTCGGAAAGAAGGGCCAGATAGACGAAACGGCCGAGTGCGTCGTAATGGCCGGGATTTACCTTGAACTGCGAGATATATGCCGCCATCGCCTTGTCGATTTCGGGCGACTCGGGCCGTTCGTAACAGCGGCCGATCTGAAAATACGCATCCGGATGGGAAGGATCCAATACCGCCGCTTTGAGGAAATAGTTCCGGCCGTCCCGGCCGCCGCCCAGAATCCGGTCGGTCTTTCGCGGAGTCATGTGGGCAATTCCCAGATGGTACTGGATTTCCGGGTCGTCGGGCGCCAGCCTGGCCGCCATGCGCAGGGCGTGACGCGCGTCCAGTCTTCTGTTTTTTATCTGCAAGTAGGACTTGCCCAGCCCCACGTAGCCCGGTAGCCACTTCTCGTCAAGTTCGACTGAACGCTTGAACGAACTTACCGCATTCCGGTATTCTTCCAACCCGTATTGAGCCATGCCCTGCCAGTAGAGGGCGGGCGCCGAACCCCCGTCAGCCTCGACGGCCTGACTAAAATACGGCAATGCTTCCGCGAACTTTTCCTGGTCGAATAGCACCCGGCCCGCTTCCAAGGGAGTCCGCTGGCCGGTTTCAGCGACTGTATCCGTTGCGGAGGATTGGGCCTGGAGGCGACCCTGCATAGGAAAAACGAGCAGGACCGCTACCAGAAGAACAGGGTATCTGGTCATGCCAAACCAACTCGTAGGGGAAAATGACGGAAAGAGATAAGAGATGGAACCTGCTTTAACACATCCAGGTAATGCCTGCAACCTACCCTTATTCGCTGCCTCAGTCAAACAAAACCACCTAATCTTGCCGCAGGGTGTCCGCCGGGTTGAGCATGGCGCTTCGGAAGGTATGCACGCTCACGGTGAGCAGGGCGGTGGCCAGGACAACCAGTCCCGCCGCGACGAAAGGCGCCGCACCGATCTCCGTCCGGTAGGCGAAGTCCGCCAGCCACTCGTTCATGAGCCACCAGGCGGCCGGCCAGGCCAGCACACTCGCAATCAGGACCAGGTAGACGAATTGTTTGGACATCAGGCTCATGATATCGGATACGGCAGCGCCCATCACCTTGCGAATGCATATCTCCTTCGTGCGACGGGAGACTTCCAGGGATACCAGGCCGTAGACCCCCAGGCAGGCGATCAACAGGGCGAATACCGCGGAATAGGTGAAAATGCGCGCAAGGTTGGCTTCATCCGCGTAGAATAGGGCGATGTCGTCATCCAGGAAGGAATACTCGAAAGGCGATTCCGGGACGATCTCCATCCATGCCGCTCTTAACAGATCCAACGTGGCAGGCAGGTCCCGCCCGTTGACGCGCACCAGGAGGAAATTAACACCACCCTGGGTTTCCTCCCCGAAGGAAGCGGGATTCATCGTCAGGATTACCGGCTCAATTTCTTGATGCATCGACTGGTAGTGGTAGTCCTTCAACACGCCGATGACCGTATATCCGTGGGGCAGGGTCCGTCCGAGCGGGTCGTCCCATTCCATCACCCTGGCGGCGGCTTCGTTGATTATACAAGACCCCGATTCGTCGTTGCCGAACTCCCGGGAAAAATCACGTCCTGAGACCAGGTTCAGCTCAAGTGCCTTCACGTAATCGTAATCCACCGTGAACATAAATGCTTCGAGCTTGTTCCCGTCCTCATCTGTATAGGCGGATTGACCCAGACCCCGACCGAAGGTGTTGGAAG
>JAPOOT010000200.1 GCA_026713285.1 Gemmatimonadota bacterium
GAACAGGGCCTGGACGCCAGGGCCCTGGGCGGAGTTCGCGTCGCCGCGGTAGGCCGGGCCACGGCAGGCGCGCTGCGAAAATGCGGGATCGAAGCGGACTGGCAAACCGAAGTATTCCGGGCCGAAAACCTGGTGGAAACCCTGGCCGGAAACCGTGACCTGCGGGATGCGCGGATCCTCTTTCCGGCGGCGGATATCGCGGGGCCCGCCGTCGTGGAGGGACTTGCCGGCGCCGGCGCGTCCGTGACGAGGATAACGGTCTATCGAACGGTCATGGAAGAGAAGTTGCCGGACGGCATCGCGACCATGCTGGATGACCGGAAGATCCATCTGGCCGTATTCGCGAGTTCGTCGGCCGTGTCGGCGTTTACGAAGGCCGCGGGGCCGGATCGCCTGAAGCGTCTGGCCGGGGGTGTCCGCATCGCCTGCATTGGTCCCGCCACGGCGGATACCGCCGCGGAAGCAAGCCTGTCCGTGGATATCGTACCCGCCCAGGCTACCGTCCCAGCGCTCGTGGACGCGATCGTGCGCGACCGGCTGGCCGCGGGTGAGCAACATACGGAATAACGATTGCCTTGACTTTACGGCCCGGTGTATATTCGTCGGGTCCGTGAACAAGGGACATATCCGTGTGAAATACGACGCGCGGCCGACTTTGGACCATTAAACTTTCCGGCATCGGGTTCGTATACTTTCCGGCATTGGGTCAGTGGCTTCACCGCGCCTGGCATGGCACCATCCTGTTGATATGAGCGACCTTCTATGCCTTTCTGTCCGGAATGCGAATGTGAATACGCCCGCGGCGAGGAAAAATGCCCTATCTGTGCTTCCACCTTGGTTAACGCCCTGAATGAGGTGTCGACGTGGGTTTGCGACGAGTGCAAGGCGGAGATCCCGGGCGACCTGGGGTCCTGCCCGGTCTGCGGCACGGTATTCATCGACGATCTTCGATGCCTGAACCATCCGGCGGGACCCGCTCACGGCCTGTGCGTCGTCTGTGGACGGCACGTGTGCGAGGACTGCGGGATACGCCGTCATGGCCGGTATTTCTGTGAAAGACATGGATTGGTAGAAGAGCTGCCTAAGGAGGAAATCCTCTATCGGGCCGAAGACCGCGAAGCGCTGAGCTACCAGCGCTTCCTCGCGCAGCAGGGCGTGGACAGCCGGGTGTTTTCGACCAAGCAGGACTCCGGCCTGCTTACCGGCCCGTGTTCGGACGAGTCGGCGAGGATCATCGTGCCCTCGAAACTCCGGGCGCCGGCGCTGAATCTGATGGCGTCGCGGTCCATAGACGCCGTGCATGTCCTGTTCCAGTGTGAACGTTGCAGTGCTTTAAACGGATTCGACGGCGGCGGTTGCGCCAACTGCGGGGGGTACTGATGTCCCGGCGGCGCACAGGGTAACTCATGGCATTTCCAGTACATCGGCTGCGGCGCCTGCGGCGGACCGGAAGCCTGCGCGCCATGATCGGCGAGACCCGGCTTTCCGTGGACGACCTGGTCTATCCCATGTTCATCTGCCCGGGCGAAGGCGTACGTTCCCCGGTAGATTCGATGCCCGGCGTGGACCGGCAGTCGGTTGACCAGGCCGTGGAAACCTGCCGTGAAGTCCAGGACCTGGGCATCCCGGCCATCATGCTCTTCGGTATCCCGGAGAGCAAGGACGCCTACGGTTCCGGCGCCTATGCGGACGACGGCATCGTGCAACGTGCCATAGGCGCGATCAAGCAAGCGGTGCCGGAACTGACCGTCATCGGCGACGTGTGCCTCTGCGAATACACCGATCACGGGCACTGCGGCGTGATCCGGGACGGCGACGTGGAGAACGACGCCACGCTTCGCCTGCTCGTCCGGACCGC
>JAPOOT010000162.1 GCA_026713285.1 Gemmatimonadota bacterium
ACGAGGCGCAGCGCCATTTCGTTGGATTCGGATCCCGTGCAGGCGAAGAAGGACTTCTGCAGCGGGTCCGGCGCGATCTCGGCCATCTTCTTGGCCAGCAGCACCTCGGAAGGCGCGATGAAGGTCGTTCCCACCTGGATGATCTTGTGGGCCTGGTCGCAGAGGGCCTTCACGTAATCCGGGTGGGAATGGCCCAGGGTTACGCACAGTTGACCCGATTGAAAATCGATGAACCGCCGGCCTTCGACGTCCCACATGTAAAGTCCATCGCCGCGTTCGGGAACCAGGGGCGCTGTACGCATCGGATGTCTCAACAGATACTGGTTGCCAAGTTCAAGCCAGCCCGCGTTCGTGGTGGGTAGCGACGCCATGATCCGTCTCCTGGAGTAAATGACCTTGGGGAATTTGCTCCCGATTTTCGGGTAGGAAAGGGTAAGGGCATGCTAAATCACCGGGTAAGGCGTGTCAATACAATTCGCCGGTTCTTCCGAGCGGTTCGCCGGTTCTTCCGAGCGGTGTCCGAGATTGTTTTTGCCATGCCGCGAGCCCGGTTCTATCTTCAACCGCAACGTAATGGGATATCTGCCAGGAAACCATCAGCTGAAGTCAACAACCCTCGGAGCGCACCATGAGAACCTATCGCGTGGGAATCATCGGCCTCGGTCGCATGGGCAGTACCATCGACGACGAGGGTCATTCGTCCCTTCCTTACTCCATTGCCGCGGCCTGCCGGGCGAGCGAAAGGCTGGAAATCGCCGCCGGCTGCGACCTTCTGCCGGAACGCAGGAGGGATTTCACCCGGCGTTGGGGCGTCCATGCCGTGTACGAGGACTTCAAGGAAATGGTCCGGGAGGAGCGTCCGGATATCGTCGCCGTCTGCACCACCGCGTCGGGTCTTCAGAAGCCGGCCCGGGAGGCGCCCGACGCCTCGTTCCGCGGAGATTCCCATGCCGAGTTGGCCGTCGCGCTGGCGGAAATGGGCGTGCCGATGCTCTACGTGGAGAAGGCCATGGCCAGCTCCATGGCGGCGGCGGACCGGATTCTTGAGGCCGTGAAGAAAAACGGTACGGTGTTCAATACGGGCGTATTGAGGAGGTTCGACAACCGCTACGAAGTGGTCCGAAACGCCGTGCTTCGGGGGGACGCGGGCGAGCCCAGGGTGGCCATCCATTACGCGCAATCTTCCCTGATGCACGGACACATCCACTCCATCGACACCCTGTCCTGGCTGATCGGAGATCCTGCCATTTCGAGCGTTCGCGGTGAAATCGCGCCCAGGGATTACGTCATAGAAAACGACCATATTCCCTACGATCCGACCGCGACCTACGAATTGATGTTCGAGAACGGTGTTCGGGCGTGGTCGATTCCCGCGGCGGGATGGGAGTACGAGATCATCGGGACCGAGGGGACCATCCGGTCCCTGAACAACGGGGCCGGCGCCTCGTTAAGAAGGATCCCGCCGGGAGAAGGGCACGAACGCAAGGGACGCAGCAAGTGGGAAGAGGCGCCCTTCGATTTCGTAACGCCGAAGAGTACCGTCGTATCCTGCCTCGAAGATCTTGTCAACGCGTATGAGACGGGCCGCAAGAGCCTGGGGAACATCGAAACAGCCCACCACATCACGGAGGCCTGCATCGCCGTCGCCGAAAGCCATCGCCGCGGCGGTGCCTGGGTCGACCTGCCGCTGGCTGGCCGGGACCTCTACATCTGGCACGTTTGAATGCTCGATCGGAAGAACACGGGCTGACAAGGCAGCAATCGATTACACGAGTCGGACCAAAAGAGCGCGCTGTTCTCACTGACGACTTTTGGAATCGTTGTACGTTACGAGGTCCGCGATCGCAATCCGGATCATTCGGATGTCTTCCTTGATGTCTTCAAGCGTCGTTTTTACTCCACTTTCAAACCCCTCCCTCTTCCGCATCCAAAGGCACAGTTTTACTATAGCCCCGATTATAGCGATCAACAGTACGGTAAAAACCGCCGGCAACCACGAAGGCATCGATTCCATCGGGTTTCCTTTCTGAGCGAATTTACCGTTCCGTGCGAAGGTTCACGAGATGAATAGCTTGATCAGGATCGCGACGGTCATGACCAACTGGCCAATTACTACCGTCTCGAT
>JAPOOT010000499.1 GCA_026713285.1 Gemmatimonadota bacterium
AGAGCGTGTTCATGCGGCGCCAAGCCGGATCGTGGCGCAGGCGTCCGGTTGGCTTATTCGAGCAGGCCAAGGGCCATTTTACCGGAAACGGCATCTTCGTCTCGATGGAGCTTCAGCGTGAAACGGTCGCTGGTCCGGGTCTCGAAGTCTTCAAAGGAATCGAGCAGCTCCAGCGTATTGTACGTGCGGGTATTGAAGGAGTCTTTGTCGAACGCCTGTTCAAGCATTCGCCGGCCTTCCGCCATCTCGCCGACCCGGGTCAGGTTGATCCCCAGCCCGGCATAGGCCGACCAGAGGGCGGGGTCGGTTTCGATCGCCCTGCGGCCCATTTCCACGGCCTCCCGGAACCGGTAGCGCCGTGTAAGCAGGTCGGCGATGACCTCGTAGAGCCGGCCATAGGAAGGATTGATCCCGAGTACGCGCCTGCGCGCCGCTTCGTACGCCCCCACCCGGCCCTGGCCATGATAGGCGGCGGCCAGCAGGGCATGGGTCTCCGGTGATTCCGGGTTGACATCCAGGGCTGAATTCAACTGGCCGATCGCATCATCGTAGGCTTCGTCTGTCAGGTGGAGTTCCGCGAGGAAATGGCGTCCCTCCATTAACGCGGGGTTGATCGCGAGCGCCTTCCGCACCGCGGCCTCCGCCTGTACCGCCTGTTTCTCCGCAAGCGCTTCGGCGAGTCCGATCAGGGCCGGTGGATAGTCGGGGTCGATTTTCAGCGCGTCTTCGAAGACGGAAACCGCCTCCGCCCGGTTGTGCTTGTCGAGGAAGAGGCGGCCCCACGCTACGTAGGCATCGATTAATTCGCTGTCGACACGGGTCGCCGCCGTCAGAAAAGTGTTGGCCTCGTGAACCAGCTCCAGGTACTTCGCGGCGAGTCCCGCGGCCATCAGGTCAGGTGCGTTCGGCGGCCCATCCGTTCTGCTCCCTGTCAGGATCCCGCGGCACAGCTCGAGCCCTTCCGCTGTCCTGCCCGTCGTAAAATAAACCTCCGCGAGCCGGAGGGTGGCCAGGGAAGGCCTCCCCCGGGTAAACCGCCTGGCGTCCAGCGCAGACTCCGCTTCGTCGTACCTCCCCAGGCGCAGGTACAGGCTACCCAGCAACGCGCGCATCCCGTCCGCCGCGCCCGCCTCCTCCGCACCCGTCACGCCCGTCACGCCCGCCGCGCCCGCCTCCTCCGTATCGCCTGTTCCGTCCGTCTCGGCTGCGACCTCCGCCTCACTTGCGGCGTCCGCCTTCCCCACCTCGCCCGTCAGAAGTTCGACGGCCTGCCCATACTGGCCGACGGACGCATGAAGCCGGGCCAGCGCCAGGGTCATCTCAATACGGCGCGCCTCCTCCCCGCGGTCACGGGCTTCGGCGGTGAGCAAGCGGGCATTCCGCCTCGAAATCTCCGACCGGAGTCCGTCGATCCGGTCGACGTAGCGCTGGCGCGCCGCACGTCCTTCTTCAAACGCTTCTTCGAAGGCGACGCCGTCCTGGGCGGATGCTCGGGGAACGATTCCCACCATGGTGAGCAGGAGTAAAACCGGGAACAAGCGGGCGGATCGTATCATGTTGGGCCGGGCAGTTTGTATGGAGTTAAATATATTATTGATAACGACTTATGGCGTATTATCGAAATATAGACTGACGGGAATTTCCTGTCAAGAGAAAGCCATCCAGCACTTGCCTGGGCGAAGGACCGAGGGGTTCCGGCGGAGCGAAGTAATCCATCTCCCAGGACCGGCCGTTGGTGCGAATGACGACCGCGCCGCCCTGGTCTGTTCTGTACACTTCCGCTCCCCGCCGCCTGTATCGCTCGATGACCTGGGGCGAGGGGTGTCGGAAGCGGTTGTACATGCCGGCGGAAACGGCC
>JAPOOT010000380.1 GCA_026713285.1 Gemmatimonadota bacterium
GGGAGGTCCGATTGCGAACGGTCGCGCGGCTGGTACGCGACAACGACGTGCTCGTTCGCGTTTCCGCGTCGGGGCGGCAGTTGCGGGCATGGGCCGGCAGGTTGCCGGGGGAGCACGACGTGGTCTTCGCGGGGTACGATGGGGAATCCGGCGCAGTCGACGGGCGGCCGCTGAACCAGGACAGGACGTACGTGGTGGCAGTCCCGCTGGTGCTGGCGGATCAGGATCTGATCAGTCGGGCCAGGGGTTTTCACTCATTGAACGATCCGGGCGCACGCATCGGGCTGAGGGAAATGGTGACGGCCCACGTTCGGGATCACGGTACCGTGGACCGCTGGGAGGGAATCCGCCGCGGGCCGCGCAGTGTGATGGAGGGCGGCACACGGTTCAATGGATCCTTGTCGCAGACTACGCTGGAAGGACCAACCGACCAGTACAGCCGCGATCCGTTCCTGAGCGGCGAAGAGGCCCTGGCCTGGATCGTCAATGTCGAGCACAATTCAACCCGGTATACCTTGGCGGGAACGATTTCTGCCCAATTGAGGACAGCCTACGGGAGGTTGAACAACAACGGAAGTCAACGAGAGGCCGTGGACCGGATAGACGGCGAACTGCTCTATTCGCTACCGTTCGCGCAACTGTCCCAGTTCGTAGGATTCGACGTCAACACGGTATGGACCGGTGACGAAGGACGGAAGCACCCCGTCGTGCTTCGGTTCAAGGGAGGTCTCCAGACTGAACTGGGTTCCCAGGCGATCGTTCGCGTCAGCCTGGCCCAGGAGAGAGACCGGATCACCGCGATGAATGTCGTGGGCGTCGAGGTGGCGCCCGAGTACCGTACGACCCTTCTTCCAGGCAATACGCTGTCGTCGCGGGCCCGCGTTTTCTGGGGCACCGGACGGCGCCAGACCATGTCCGTACAGCACTTCAACCACCTGCGTTTCCGCCTGCTGGACGATCTTGCCGCCACGCTCGACGCGAACATCTTCCTGCACCGGGACAGCGACATCGACCGGCCGGCCGTCAAGTTCGAACTGCAGGTCGGCCTCGGATACGACTGGCGTTACTACAGGTGATCGTGGAAGCGCCGGCCGTCCGCATTTTGCCATCAACCCCAGTCTCTATTACTAATTTAGCGTTAATTAGTAATAGATCAGTAATTCGATCTTCATGGCAGTTTCTATTTGACACTAACTACTAATTTCGCATAATTTAGTATTAAATTAGTAGTTTGGAACCTTTTCCGGATATCGCTTGAAAGCTCACGATGAGAATACCGAAGACACCTCCCCATATCGCTTATCTATTCAAGACAGTCGGCACGGATCAAAAGAAGTTCCTCGAAGTAATGCAGTCCGTTAGATCGGGCACTAGCGGTAATTACATGCACTGGGATGATCTCTTGTACAGGAAGCCTCCGGAAGGGCTGACTCACGAGGAATGGTGGCTGGGACTTAAGATGGCGAGGATATCTGCGGCCAACATGGTGCACTCGATGTTAGACAAGAAGGAAGGTGCCTTCAGCTACAATCTTGCCGAACCCATACCCGAACGGCTGCACGAAATCGATCTTAGAGCCGGAGGCCGCATCGAAATGCCGTCACAAGTTACCAATCCCGAGACCAGAGACCGGTATTACATCGAATCTCAAATCGAGGAGGCGATCACGTCCAGTCAACTGGAAGGTGCGTCGACAACGCGACGGGTTGCGAAACAGCTTATTCGCAGCGGCAGACGGCCGCGCGGACGAAGCGAGACCATGATATTCAACAACTATCTGACCATGAAACTGATCGTAGAACTGAAGACCGAAAAAATGACACCGGATCTCGTGTTGCACATTCATGAGAATGTGA
>JAPOOT010000093.1 GCA_026713285.1 Gemmatimonadota bacterium
ATCGGACGCCGGCCCTGACCGCGGGATCGGACGCCGGCCCTGACCGCGGGATCGGACGCCGGCCCTGACCGCGGGATCGGACGCCGGCCAAGGTAGCGGATCCATCTTCAGCCATGTTATTGTACAATTGTACAATATGCACTTCACCTGTCGTCATGCATTTCGCCTGTCATCCCGTATCAATTGCGATTGCCCGTTTGCGCCAAATAGACTATATTATAGGGGTTCTATCGTTGCGTCGAGCGGACCACGCCGCGGCAGCGAGGTCGGCGCATCAGCCCAGCGGACCGGCTTCAGCCCGGCGTAACGACTTCAGTCCGGCAGGCCGGCTTCAGCCCGGCGGCCAGCAACCCGGCGGAACGGCTTCAGGCCGGCTACAGCCCGGCGGCCAGCTTCAGTACGAACGGATAAAGGTTGCCGAAAGGATCGACCCCATATGGCAAAGACCCCCGACATGGGTGACATACAGAAGGACCTGAAAGATTTCTTCTCGAACAAGTACGGCGCGCAGGTGCAGTTCGCCCAGCCGGAAAAGGAAGGCGTCTCCGCGGACCCGCCCGCGGAAGAAACCCCGTTGCCCGAAATCCGCTTCGACATGAAGCCCGAAGAACTGGAAGCCTACCTGAACGAGTACGTCATCCGCCAGGAAGAAGCAAAGGAGATCCTGGCCACCAAGATCTGCACCCACTTCAACCGGATCCGGCTCCAGGAGGAGAAGGAACCGGTCGGCAACATCAAGAACAACATCATCCTGATCGGCTCGACCGGCGTGGGGAAGACCTACCTCATCAAGCTCATCGCCAGCAAGATCGGCGTGCCGTTCGTAAAGGGCGACGCAACGCGGTTCAGTGAAACAGGCTACGTGGGCGGAGACGTGGACGAACTGGTCCGCTCGCTGGTCCACGAAGCCGATGGCAACATCAAGCTGGCGGAATACGGCATCATCTACATCGACGAGATCGACAAGATCGCCTCGTCCGGCAACACCGTGGGACCGGACGTGTCGCGGACCGGGGTGCAGCGCACGCTGCTGAAGCTGATGGAAGAAACGGACGTGGACCTGCAGGCGCCCCACGATCTTACGTCCCAGATGGAGAACGCCCTCCAGTTCCAGAAAACGGGCAAAGTGGAAAGAAAACGAATCAATACACGCAATATCCTGTTCATCGTCAGCGGCGCCTTTGCCAACCTTGAAGAGATCATCAGGAAAAGAATGAGCGTGCAGGCGATGGGGTTCGGGCAGGGCGACGGCGCGAAAAAGCCGGAGGATGGCGAATGGCTGCCGTACGTGACCGCGGAGGACCTGATCGAGTACGGCTTCGAGTCGGAATTCATCGGGCGGTTGCCGGTGGCCGCCGTGCTTCACAAACTCAGTGTCGACGACCTTTTCCAGATCCTTCGCAACCCGAACGGGCCGGTCATTATCGCCAAGAAACTGGACTTCAAGGCTTACGGCATCGAAGTCGACTTCGACGAGGAATCGTTGCGCCTGATCGCGCAGCGGGCCCACCGGTCGGGTACGGGCGCTCGCGGCCTCATCGGTACGATGGAGCGGATCCTGATCAAGTTCGAGAAGAAACTGCCCTCCAGCACGGTGAAACGGTTCGACGTGACGGCGGCCGTGGTGGAGAACCCGGAACGTGAGCTCGATCGGATCCTTGCGGAAGCGCCTCCCGAACCCGCCGAGGAACTACAGGTGTACTTCGAGGAACACGACATAACCCTCACGTTGGACGAAGCCGCGTCCGCGGCGTTGGAGCATCTCGCGGAGCAGCGCGGCAGTACCCCTGAAAACATGGGAATGGAGCTTTTCAGGGATTACGTCCACGGTCTGAAGCTGATCCAGGCCCGGGAACTGAAGATCACGGAAGACGCGATCAGGAACCCCGGAGAATACCTGGACCGCCTGATCAAGAAGTTCTACGAAAACCAACCTAAGTCAACCTGACGATTTCCCAGGCCATTTACCGCAAATGATCCCGGTAGCGCTCACCATTGCGGGTTCCGACTCCGGCGGCGGAGCCGGCATCCAGGCTGACCTCAAGACCTTCTCGGCAAACGGCGTGTACGGCATGTCCGCCGTTACGTCGGTCACGGCGCAGAACACCCTCGGCGTGCAGGCGGTCCACAACCTGTCGCCCGAGGTGGTGGCCGCGCAGATCGATTCCGTCCTGACCGATATCGGCGCCCAGGCCATCAAGACGGGCATGCTGGCCAACGCGGATATCCTCGCCGCCGTGGCCGACGCGCTGCGAGGATATCCGGAGATCCCCCTTGTCGTGGACCCGGTGATGGTCGCCAAAAGCGGCGACGCGCTGCTCGAACCGGAGGCGGTGTCCACGCTCATCGAACGGCTGATCCCCCTTGCCACGGTCATTACGCCGAACCTGGACGAGGCGCGGGCGCTGACGGGAATCGAGGCTTCGGACGTGGATGGGATGCGGACGGTCGCGCGCAGACTCTTCGAAATGGGGCCGCGCAACGTGGTCGTCAAGGGCGGGCACCTCGAAGGGCCGGCCGTAGACGTGTTATTCGACGGCGGGAACTTCGAAACGCTTGAGTCGGAACGCATCGATACGCGAAGCACCCACGGTACGGGCTGCACGTTTGCTTCCGCGATCGCCGCCGGCCTGGCAAAAGGCATCCCGGTAGCCGAAGCCGTCAGAGACGCCAAGACCTACCTGACCGGGGCGCTGCGTCACGCCGTACCCATGGGCGCGGGACACGGGCCGGTCCAGCACTTCCACGAACTCTACCGCGACGCCGAACGCCTCTCGGTCCTGGACCAGCTTACCGCGGCAGCGCGGCGTCTCGAAAACGCCCACGCGGGGGACCTCGTCCCCGAAGTGCAATGCAACCTGGGCATGGGACTGTCGCGCGCAAGTTCGGCGGACGACGTAGCGGCCTTCCCCGGCCGGCTCATCCGCCTGCGCCGCGACGTCCGTTCCGTAGCGCCCCCCGAATTCGGCGCGTCCTCCCACGTAGCCCGGATCATCCTCACCGCCATGCGGAAGGACCCGGACAAGAGATCCGTGATGAATATCCGGTACGATGATTCGATCCTCGGCGCCTGCCGGGGACTGGGCCTGTCCGTGGCCGCCTTCGACCGGCACGAGGAACCGCTCGAATCAAAAACGCGGGAAGGATCGACCCTCGAATGGGGAACGGCCCGGGTCATCGAGGAGCAGGGATTCGTGCCCGATATCGTCTTCGATCTGGGGGACGAGGGGAAGGAACCCATGATCCGGGTCATCGCGAGCGACCCGGAGCGGGTCGCGGACATTGCGCTTGCGGTGTTGGAAAGATCCCGGGGCAAGTAGCGGGACTTCAATACCCCAGTTTGCGCAGGTAAGCGCGTTCCCGCCGCATCTTCTCGATGTCGGGCAGGTCCGTCTGGCTGGGACACACGGTCACCCACCGGTCGTAACCGATCTCCTCCAGCGCCTTCATGGCGGCGCCGAAATCGAGCAGCCCGCCGTCTCCGAGCTCGACGAAGCGGTAATCCTTGTAATCCTGCAGGTGCACGTAGACCAGCCGGTCCCTGAAATCGCGGATCGACTGGGCGGGATCGTAGTGCCAGAAGGCCGAATGGGATACGTCGATACAGAGCTTCGACCGCTTCATCAGGCGCATGAGCAGTTCCCACTCTTCGCGGGAATCGACCGTGGTGCTCGTGTGGATGTGGTAGCACACGTCCAGGTCGTACTGCGATGCATAGTCGGCGAATTCGTCGGACAGGTCCGCCAGGGCCCGGATGTCGTCCGGGGTCGAGGCGCGTCCGTAGGGACGCCCAGCGCCCATGAACATGAAAGTGTCGGCCTCGACGTCGGCGGCGAAGTCGATCCGGCGCTTGTTGCGCTCCTTCATTTCGTGGTCCCCGTCGAGGGATATGCCGATGCCAGTGACCACGGCGACCGCGACGCCCGCACGGTCCGAAATGGCCTTCACCCGGCTGGCCGATCCCAGCCAGTCAAGCGACTGGCGGATCTCCCAGCCATCCCAGCCGGTTTCCTTCAACTGCCCCAGTATCTCGTCCAGGTCGGGGGTCGTCCACCTCAATCCGCTGAATCCCAGTTTGAATTTCATTGGCGCTCCACTTCTCCCGATATGGCGATCTTGCGGACCTCTTCTCCGTCTAGCCGGTAATTGGTGGACAGGGCGTCGATGGCCTCGCCGACCCGGCTCAGCGGCAGGGTGTGGGACACCATTTCCTCGAAGGGATAGCGGCCGGATTCGAGGATGGGCAGACCGCGGACGAAGTGGGAGATGTTGCTGGCCCAGACGCCCACGAGGGTAATGTGGCGGAACACGAAGTGGTTGAAGGGGTTCATGCGGACGTCGCCCGCGTCGGTGAAATGACCGCCTTCCACGTAGGTGCCTCCCCTTCGCAGCATTTCCACGCCCTCCGGGATGGCCGGCGGCACGCCCGTGCATTCGAAGACCACGTCGGCGCCGTGCCCGCCCGGCGTTTCCGCCTTGACCATTTCGATGCGTTCCTGCTCGTCCGGCACTTCCTCGATATTTATGGTCACGTCGGCGCCGAAGGCCGTCGCCAGTTCCAGCCGGGACGCCGGCGCGCCTACGACGATGGTGCGGTGCGCGCCGGCCTCGATGGCGGCCGCCAGGCTGAACAGACCGATGGCGCCGGCGCCCTGGATCACCGCAGTGGACCCGAGTTTCATCTGCGCCTTTTCGGCGAAATGGAGACCGACGGTGAAGGGTTCGAGCAGGACTGCGATTTCTGGCGGCGAGCTTACCTTCAGGAACTTGCTGCGTGGGATATTCAGCAGGACGTATTCCGCGTACCCGCCCTGGAAGTGGGGCTTGATGTCGGCATAGGGCCGGAATCCGTAGGCCAGCACGTTGGGACAGAGCCCGGGCTCCCGGACCACCGCGCAGAAATAGCAGGACCCGCATTGCTGCCCGGGGATGACGGCGATGAGATCGCCTTCTTTCACCGGCTTGTCCATGGCGTCCGAGTCGACGCCTGGTCCCAGTTTTTCGATCACGCCGACGATTTCATGGCCCAACACCAGCGGGAAGGCCTTGCGCCGCATGTGGCCGTTGTAGATGTGCACGTCGGTGCCGCACACGCCGCACATGGACTGCCTGACGAGCAACTCGCCCGGACCCGGATCGGGGACCACCGCCTCACCGACCGTGAAGTTCCCTTTTTCCCCGTCCAGTATCGCCGCTCTTCCCGTTCGGGACATGTCGCCTCCAGGTATCTGTCCGGCCGCCCGGGCCGAACGACCGCTTCAGTCAAGGCCGAGGGTCAGTGCGCCCGGCACGGGCCGGAGCGCCGTCATATAACAGCCTGCCCACCGCGGATCAGCGCGCCCACCGCAATCAGCCGTTGAAGCGTCTTTCCGCTTCCGCCCAGTCCACGACGTTCCACCAGGCTTCAATGTACGCGGGGCGCAGGTTCTGATAGTTCAGATAGTAGGCGTGCTCCCATACGTCAAGACCCAGAATCGCCGTCTTGCCTTCCATGACCGGACTGTCCTGGTTGGCCGTGGAATAGACCTCGAGGTTGCCCGCGCCGTCCTTTGCGAGCCAGGCCCAGCCTGAACCGAAGCGCGTCGCGCCCGCTGCCGCGAACTGCTCTTTCATCGCGTCGAGACCGCCGAAGGCGCCGTCGATGGCCGCTGCCAGGTTGCCCGTGGGATTCCCGCCGCCGCTGCCGCTCATGATCGTCCAGAACTGCGTGTGGTTGGCATGGCCGCCGCCGTTGTTGCGCACGGCGGTCCGGATGGCGTCCGGCACGATGGCACAGTTGTCCGCCAGCAACTCATCCAGGCTCTTTCCGGCCAGATCGCCGTGGTCGGCCAGGGCGTTATTCAGGTTGGTGATATAGGTGTTGTGATGCTTGCCGTGATGAATCTCCATGGTGCGCGTATCGATGTGAGGTTCGAGCGCGTCATGGGCATAGGGCAGATCGGGTAGCGTGAATGACATGGTACTCTCCTTTGGGGATGAATCCGCACAACTGTTGAGAACCGCGGTGCCGGCCAGTCCGGCCAGAGCGCCGCCTGCTATTTTACCGAGAAACCCGCGGCGGGAAAGGCCAGGGCCGGCCGCACTGGCACCGGGGCCGGCCATACTGGCACCGGAGCCGGCCGCACTGGCACCGGGGCCGGCCGCACTGGCGCCGGAAAGCGATTCCGCCTCGTGTCTGGTCTTACCGTCTTGAGGTTCGGATGTCTCCATAGTGTATAGGCTTCCTTTCCTGTTCGGCTACTGTTCGCCCGTTTCCTTTCTGAGTTCGACCGCCTTCCGCGGGCGATTTGTCCGCGACGGGGCGGGGCGAATTCGCTATGCCGGCGTTTCGATGTCGCCGAACAGCGTGAAGGGTGTGGAACCGTTGACGCGCACTGGAACGATCATGTTGGATTCGATGCCCGGCCTCCGGGGAAACACGACGGTCTTGAAGGCGTCCGTCTTGCCGAAGAGCTTATCTGCGTCGCGTTTGGACTGGCCCTCTACAAGCACGTGCACGATCTGTCCCCTGTACGCCCGGTTCCGGAGATCGGAGATCGATTTCTGCATGTCGATGATGGCCGTCAGCCTAGCGGCCTTCACAGCTTCGGGCACGTCGTCGGGCAGCCGTTTATGGGAAGCCGTCCCTGGGCGCGGAGAATACTTGAACATGAATGCGCTGTCGAACTGCACGGTGCGCATCATTTCGCAGGTCGCCTCGTATTCTTCTTCCGTCTCACCACAGAATCCCACGATGACGTCCGTCGTCAGGGCGATCCGGGGAATGTGCTCCCGGAGCATGCGGACCACCTCGAGAAACGTTTCCGGGGTATAGTCTCTCCGCATACGGGACAGGGTCGTCGACGCGCCGGACTGCAGCGGAAGGTGCGTATGGGGACAGACCTTCGGGGAAGCCGCCATGACCTCGATCAAACGTTCCGGGAAATGTGCCGGGTGGGGCGATGTGAACCGGATGCGCTCGATGCCGTCGATTTCCGCCGCCCGCGAAAGCAGGTCCGCGAAGTCGACATCGCCGTCCCGGTACTTGTTCACCGTCTGGCCGAGCATCGTTACTTCCCGGTATCCTTCCGCCGCGAGGCGCTCGATCTGGCGGATCACTTCGCCGTGGGGCGTGCTGCGCTCCCGGCCGCGCACAAAAGGAACGATGCAGAAGGCGCACATCTTGTCGCAGCCGCGCATGATCGTAACCCAGCCGTTCACGCCGGCTTCCCTGACGGGATCGATGTCGAGATAGTGTTCGGCCCGGTCCCAGGTCAGGCTCAGCGCCGGTTCGCTCTCCGCGTCCAGGGCGCGGAGCATGGCCGGCAGGCGCCGGTAGCTGTCGGGACCCGCGACCAGGTCGATATAGGGCGCTTGCTCTATGATCCGGTCGCCGAGATGTTGGGACATGCAACCGCAGAGTCCCAGGATCAGGTCGGGATTGGCCGTCTTGAACCGGTTCAGTTCGGACATGCGCCCGAGTACCCGCTGCTCCGCGTTCTCACGAATGGCGCAGGTGTTTACCAGGATCACGTCGGCCCGGTCGACCCGGTCGGTTACGCGGTACCCCTCGCGTGTGAGCAGCCCCACGATCAACTCGGAATCCGCCTTATTCATCTGGCAGCCGTAGGTCTCCACGTACAGCGATCGCGCCTGTATCGCGGCAGACGCCGCGGGCGGTACCAGGACTGTCCTGTCCGTGCTTTCCGTGGCCATAGATCCCCGACTTCTTTCAGGTTTTTCAGATTCCGCTAATCTATAAGTCCGGCGCGGTACCGTCAATCAAAAACATACCCGGCGCGGCGTATCCGTTGCCTCAGTTGTTCCCGTCCTTCACGGACCTCATCGCGGGGCAGTCCGCCCCGTTCCAGGCAGTCGTCCCCCATGGATTCAAGCCGATCGTAGAACGCGAGCCCGAGCCGGGCGATTTCAGGCTCGGCCGGGATATCGTCCATGACTTGAAACAGGATGTCTTCGGCCCTGGCGTACTTGCCATACCGTTCGAAATACCTGAACAGCAGCATCGAAGTAGACACGGGCAGATCCGCGTTCTCGAGGAGACCCAGCAGTTCGCCGATCGCTTCGTGGGGGTCCGTAACGAGACCGGTGGAGCTTATGTCTTCGCTGATCCAGCGAAAGTCTTCCGTGCCGATGGTCGGTTCCACGGCGATTTCGAGGTAACAGTTGAGGGCCTTGAGGTACAGGAGGCGGCCGTCGTCCTCCTGTCCGTCCGACACGGCCAGCGTTCCATCTTCCTTGAACAGGCGCGCGGCCATCAGCGCGGTGTCTACAGCCCCTCCACTTCGTTTCATCAACATGGAAAGCAGGGTGCGTTCGGACAGCGCCATGACGGACGCCGTGGACAGGCCGAATATGTC
>JAPOOT010000092.1 GCA_026713285.1 Gemmatimonadota bacterium
CGACGTCACCACGCTCAGTATATCCGGTTCGCAGGCTTCCAGCATTTCCCTGTAGTCCGAAAATCCCCGCAATCCCGGGAAGGTACCCGACCAATCCTCAAGGGTTTCCTGCAGGAGGTCTTCTTTCAGGTCACAGACACCGACCACCTCCGTAAACGGCAGGAGGGCATAGGCCGGTACGTGCCGGTTGGGCATTTCGTGGCCCATTCCGTGGTCGCCGTCGACCGGGGGCTGTCCCGCCCCGATGCCGCTCAGGCCCACCACGCAGGCCTTGTAGGTCCGTTCGTCAGCCATGGCTGTCCTTTCTGTGAATTGGCGTTGTCTCAAGGGTGGCGCTATGCTCGTTGCTGTGTATCGGGCCGCGCGTAACGGTCATGCGTGCAGATCCGGTCATGGGTGTGATTCCGGTCGAACATTCCGGTCATGACGCGTCCTTCCAGTGTTCGATCTGCGCTTCATCCAGGGTGACGCCGAGACCGGGCCCTTCGGGTACTTTAGCATGAACGGGGCCGAGTTCCAGCGGCGTCTCGATCATATCGCCTTCGTGATACAACGGACCGAGCAGGTCGCCGGGATAGGTCTCACTGTCGACGCATTCCACGCTGGCCGCCACGTGGAGCATGGCCGCCGTGGCGATCCCCAGCTCGAGATTGCTGCCCATGTGACAGCGCAGTCCCGCCGCGCCGGCCACGTGCGAGATGCCCAGCGTCTGTCCGATCCCCCCGTTCTTGCCCGGATATACGCTGATGATGTCCGCGGACCGGCGCAGGGCGGTCTGCATGGCGTCGTGCGGGGTGAAGACGCTCTCGTCGGCCATGATGGGGATGGTCGTGCCCGTTCTGATCAGGGCCGCTTCATCGTCGAACTGCGGTGCCATGGGCTGCTCTGCGAACAGGATGTCCAATGGCTCGAGGAGGTGCAGCATGCGTCGCGCAACGGCCGGCGGCCACCCGCAATTCGCGTCGATGCTCATACGGATTTCGGGGCCGGCCAGCGCGCGGACCGCGCGGACGCGTTCGAGATCCTCCCCGGGGTCCAGCCCGACTTTGACCTTGAGACACTGCACACCCCACTGCAGGAATTTCTCCGCCAGGGCAACCGAAGTCGGCACGTCAAAGGCGCCGACCACCATCTTCATTGGAATCTCTTGCCGGACCTTTCCTCCCAGCAATTGATAGAGAGGCTTCCCCGCACGCTTGCCCGCCAGGTCCCAAAGGGCCATCTCCACGCCCGCCTTGGTGAAGGGGTTCAGCTTGACGACCTCGTCCATGACACCGCAAAGCCGGTTCACGTCCGCGGGGTCCTCCCCCTTCAGCGCGGGATCCACCAGATCCCGGATCGCAGCCTTACAGGACGCGGACGTTTCTCCGCTCCAGCGCGGCGCGACCGTGGCTTCGCCCAACCCGGTCAGCCCCTCGTCCGTGTGCACCCTGAGTATGACGTAAGGGGAGACGATATGTTCGCCGTGGGCGGTTTTCGTGGTCATGCCCTGCTTGAGTGGCACTTCGACAGGAATGGTTTCAATGCGGGTTATCTTCATGTTCTACTCCGTTTCCGGCGGTTCAAGCATCCGTCATGCGAATGAGGTTTTCTACTGTGCATTCATCTGAGCCAGTTGTCCCGGTGTTCTGCGACGAATGCGTCGTCGTTCAGATGGGGATAAGCGCGGTAAACCCGGTCTATTTCCTCGTACTGGCCGGGCGAAAGGGTCTCTTCGGGATTGAGGCACCAGTTGCCTTCGAGCAGGCCCTGCCTGCGCAGCACCTCGTGAATCCCGGGGATGCACCCGGCAAAACCATGGGCCGGATCGAAGAAGGCCGCGTTGCAGTCCGTGACCTCGATCGATCGGGTCAGCAGGTGCTGCGGTACCGCCTCGCAGGATGTCGAGACGGCCTGACACGCCCGCAGCAACTCCACAACTCCCCGGGTCCATACGGCCCAGTGACCAAGCAGCCCGCCCCTGAACCGTACCGACCGGCGCGCGTCTCCGCACTGGAATGCGTGCTCCGTCAGGAGATCCATCACGATGTTGTCGTCGTTGCCGGTGTAGAGCGCGATCTCCTCGTGTCTGCCCGATTCCGCCAGTGCCCTGATCACGTCGAGCGTGTGGTACCGGTTGAACGCCGCGATCTTTATGGCCACGACCCCTTCCAGTTCCACGAATCGCCGCCAGAAACGGTAGGGGAGCACCAGGCCGCCGACAGACGGCTGCAGGTAGAACCCCATGACGGGTATGGCGTCGGCCACGGCCCGGCAGTGCGCGATAAGTTCGTCGTCCGTGGCGCCGCCCATGGCGGTCAGGCTGAGCAGGCCGGCATGGTAGCCAAGGGATCTTGCCGTTTCCGCCTCGCCGGTTGCCTGCGCCGTTCGTCCACAGATCCCGGCGATCCGAATGAAGCCCGCCGGTGCTTCCCGGTCCATGATCTCCGCGGCAAGCCCCAGCACCGGTCCGTAGAGTCCGTACGCCGGATCCCGGATCTCGAACTGGGTCGTATGGACGCCCACGGCAAGGCCTCCGGCGCCGGCAGCGAGGTAGTACCGCGTGAGCGCGCGCTGGCGGCGCTCGTCCAGCTTTCTGTCTGCCGTGACCGCCAGGGGATGGGCCGGGATAACCGCGCCCTGTTTCAATGCAGACAGGACTGCCGGGGGTATAACGTCATGCATGAGTAAACTCCGGAAACGAGTGTTTTCAATTCATCCCGCGGCCGGGCATCCGCGGCCAATTCATCCCGCGGCCGGGCATCCGCGGCCGGGCATCCGCGGCCAAGCATCCGCGGCCGGGCATCCGCGGCCAAGCATCCGCGGCCAAGCGGCCGCATGGTATGGGGAATCGGATCCCATGTTCGCTTCCCGGGTTAAACGGCACCCACGCTCAGAAACGTCCGGAGCGCGATTCGTAGCCGGTCGGTTTATCCAGGCTTCGGCCACCAGTGCGGATCCAGTGGGCAACCCAGCCCGCGATCCTCTCCGCCGGTATCTCAGGCTTGCCCAGCTTGTCGAAAAGTCTGCGGGCGTCGCCAAGCAGCGCCGTTTCGCTCTCGTGGCCCGTAAACTGCGGCTTTCTTTCGAGTCGACGGCCAAGCGTCTCGGACACCGACCGAACGGAGAGGATGTCCGGTCCCGTCAGGTTCAGGATCGTGGCGGGACTGCTGCAGAACGGGAACATGCGGGCAAGGTAGCTGTTCGCGTCCCCCTGCCAGATCTGATTTACATGACCCATGGCCAGGTCGATCGGCACGTCTTCGTGGATCTTCCGGCCCAGGTCGTGCATGATGCCGTAGCGCAGCTCCGTGGCGTAAAACAGTCGCACGATAAGCAGCGGAGTGCCTTGCTTGACGCAAAGGTGCTCCGCAATACGTTCACCACCCAATCGGGACTGGGCGTATTCACCCGTCGGCCCGATTTCGGCTTCCTCGTCGGAACCGCCTGCCTTGACCGGCGAATAGGCGTATACGTTGCCGGAACTGACGTAGACTACACGGGATTCGGCATACCGCTGCATGATACGGCCGGGAAGCCATGTGTTCATCGCCCACGTCATGGGCGAGTTTCCCGTGGCGCCGAACTTGAATCCCGCAAGAAAGAGGACGTACGGCGTATCCGGCAGACGGCCCAGATCTTGCTCGCTTAGCAGGTCCGCCTGGATGGTCTCCACGCCCGCTTCCTCGAGGGATGTCCTGACCCGCGCGTCGCTGAACCGCGATATCCCGATCACGCGCCGCGCGCCGGCCCGAACGAGGAGTTCCGCGAGTGTCGGCCCCATCTTTCCGCCGACCCCCAGGATCAATACATCCCCATCCAGTGCCGATACCGCCTGGACTACCGGCCGTGATGGGGTCGTCATCTGGTCGATCAGCGCTTCTTCGCTCGTGATCACGTCAGGCATAGGCGGTCCTGTCGGGTGGCGCGGCAAAGTAGTCGTGTGGCGCGAAATACCTGAACATTCCGAAGCCTGATTCCACGTCCGATTCCGTCCAGACCAGGTCGGTCTCACAGTAGGCGACGGATCCGTGGCCCGGAGGCGTATACTCGGGACGGGACAGGAAGTCGGTCCTCGGCCATACGCTTCTGTTCCGGAAACACGCCCCTTCAGTCAGATTGTTGCGAATGAATTCGTTTATATGGGAGAAAGTCCGCTGGTACCGCGTGCCAACACCCCATGCCACGTAAGGTTCCAGTCCGCCTCCCAGTTCCTGAATCTCCTCGATGGACAGCGGTTGCCCGTTACGGAACAGGATCGCATCGCAGTTCGGGTCGACCATCACCCATTTCCGGTGTTCCTCGAACCAGACTTCCGCCACGAAATGTCCGTCATAGCCGTTTGGCGTGCCCGTCAGCGCCGCGCAACGCGCCGGGATGCCGAGCGACTGGCAGGCACTGACGAAAGCCACCGCGTAATGTACGCACATGGCGATGGGACGCTCGTCGTTGGGACCGCGCTGGCTGCCGCCCCAGGCGAGTATGGTCTCCGCGTCCCACGGCGCGTAAACCGTCGCGCGACGGGATCCGGAATGTTCCCAGCCCGAAGCCAGCCAGGAAGACAGTTCCCGTACCTGGGTGAGCCGATCCGTGGCGTTAACGGCACGGCGCGGGAGCAGTTCGCTAAGCGACCGTGTCCTCGGATGAATGGGGGACTCCCACACCATATCCGGAGGCGGATCGTCATGGCCTTCCTTCAGCCGGATGCGTACGCAGTAGTTGCCCTGCACCGCGTTCAGATATCCCATGCGGTCGGAGCGCCAGATCGTACCCCCATCGTCGGAAAGGAAACTGTTGGATGAGGCTCCCCCGGGTTCCAGCGCGAGCGACCAACCCGTCATCGCACTGTCCTCGGCCCACAACGCCACCACGTTCTCTCCTTCGCGCAGGTCGCCGGCTTTTGCGACCCCTTCATACCATCTGTAATGGAGATCCGCACCAGCGTGGATTGCCGCCTGACGGATCCCGTTTATGGACAGGTTCAGCGGGTTGTCGCTTGTCCGATGGGGCCGGGCAAGCACGTACAGGTTCGCGTCCGAACCGGTGGCCGGCAGGTTCAGGATGACGCGGGCATGCCGGAACCTCGTAAGTTCCTCGCACAGCGCCGGTATGACACGGCCGGATTCGTTGTGGTAAAGTCTGCTCATTGACTTACCAAGTAACAGCCTTCGGTATGTTGCGTCAAGATCGGACGGAGGTTATATTGCGGCTTACGCATCACACAACCTGTTCGGCCGCAGACCACGATTTTTAACCAGATATCACGTGGGGGGACGTTTACCGATGAAGAGAGCCGTGATCCTCGGCAAGAACCACGGCGGCACCGTCGAGGCCGACGAACCGAAACCAAAGGAAGACTGGGTTCTGATCAAGATACACGCGGCGCCGCTCTGCACCGAATACAAGGGTTTCGCGGCCGGCCACAGGGCGGATTTTCTCGGTCATGAAGCGGCGGGCGAGGTGGTCGAAGTCGCGCAGCCCGGTCTTGTCGAGGTGGGAGACCGGGTCGCGGTCATGCCGCAGTATCCGTGCGGACGATGCGCGCTGTGTCGTTCCGGGGACTACATACATTGTGAAAACGTCGTGGATTTCGCCGCGTTCACGGGAAGCGACGAAGGCAGGGCGACCCTGGCCCAGTACATGCTCAAACAGGACTGGCTTTTAACGCCGATCCCCGAAGACATGTCCTATGAGCATGGGGCCATGGCCTGCTGCGGACTGGGACCGACCTACGGCGCACTGGACCGTCTTCGGTTGAGGGGCGGCGAAACCGTCCTAATAACCGGTATGGGACCGGTAGGCCTGGGCGGCGTGATCTGCGCAAGTCACATGGGCGCCGAGGTCATCGCCGTGGAATCCCATCCCTACCGGAAGGCGAAGGCGAGGGAACTGGGTGCCGCGCACGTCATCTGTCCACGGGACGAACACGCGGCGGAACGCATACGCGAGCTGACTGGCGGCACCGGTGTCGACAAGGCTATGGACTGCTCGGGTTCTCCGGCCGCGCACAGATTCTGCATCGATGCACTTCGCAGGAGAGGGAGCCTCGCCTTCGTCGGAGAGAGCGGTGCGGACACCCGGCTGGTCGTAAGCGACGACATGATTCGCAAGGGCATCGATCTGAAAGGGTCCTGGCATTACAACATGAAAGGCGCCCACGAAATCATGGGTATCATCGATCGAAACAGGAAGAAAGTGGACCGACTCATCACGCACGTATTTCCCATCGACGAAATACAGCGCGCCTGGGAGACGCAGGTATCCGGAGAATGCGGGAAAGTGCTCGTCCGTCCATGGACCTGACGGCCGGCCGGGTACGGTACGGGTCCCGCATTACCGAGACAGGTCCTGCATTACCTGGACGGGTTCCGCATTACCGAGACAGGTCCTGCATTACCGAGCGGATCGAACAGGCGAGGCAGATATCGATATGATGAAATGCGCAATCATCGGGGTCAGCGGCGGGAGGGCTCGTGGACTGGCCGAGGCCTACCGGCACGTAAGCCGCGGAAGCCTTGCCGCCGTGTCGAGCCGCCAGCGGGATAAGCTCGATGCCTTCGGATCGGCGTTCGATGTGTCCGCGAGGTACACGGACTACCGCGAGATGTTCAAGCGGGAGAAACCGGACCTGGTCCATGTTAACACGCCGCCCTCGGTACGCCTGGAGATCTTCGAAGCGGCGGAGTCGGCGGGGATACCGGCCGTGCTGGTCGAGAAACCCCTTGCCATCCAGGGAGAGGATTTCCTGGCGATGCAGGCCTTCGCGCGGTCTGCCAGGGTGAAAATAGCCGTCAATCACCAGTTGCACTTTCACCCTCGACGAAGCCTGCTTCAGCGGAAGGTGCGGGATGGCGCAATCGGGAATCTACGCTTCATTGAGGCCAGTGCGGGCATGAACCTGGCCTACCAGGGGACGCACGCGCTGCAGGCCGTAAGCGCATTCAACACCGGTGCGACGCCCGTC
The DNA here is from genome assembly GCA_026713285.1 of Gemmatimonadota bacterium. Classification (GTDB taxonomy): domain Bacteria; phylum JAAXHH01; class JAAXHH01; order JAAXHH01; family JAAXHH01; genus JAAXHH01. Next base: position 6,944 of record JAPOOT010000092.1, read on the forward strand.
GATGTCTTCGGACAGGTATCGGGCCTGGAAGGACTGGCCGAAACCCCCAGGCGCCACTACGCGCCGGACCATTGCACCGGGGTCATCAACTACGACAATGGCGTGAGCGCCCTGCTGCGCTGCGGCGCCGTCGCGCCTCGCGTTATCGCCGGCGGATCGGTAAACGTACACAAGAGAATCGCGGTGTACGGGGACAAGGGGTTCGTGCATTGGACCATGCACGGTTGGGAATCCAGGACGGACAACAAGTACGAAAGCGGGGAACATGTCTATGCCGAGGAAGACATCCGCGGCCAGGCGGCGATGACCGAAGCCATGATCGACTGGATCGAAGACGACAGGGCCGTCCACCCGCTGAACATCGATTCGGCGCTGTCTGATTTCAGTGTGATTCTGGGTATTTACGAAAGCGCGTTGCGCCGGGCGGTCGTTACGCTGCCCTTTGCACCGGCCCGTGACCTGGTGGGGAAACTCCGCGGCGCGCTCTCTTAATCCTTGTTATTGGCGCGCTTAATTAACCCTTGTCATTCACCTGCATGTACATGAAGGGCGGGATGGTCAGGGCTACCACGTCGTCGCCGCCGGTAACTTCGCGGGCCTGACCCAGTGCGTGTTCCAGGTCCGGCGCCCAGGAAACACCGAGCCTCTTGGCGGCGAAGTCGGTTTTCGGGCCGGCCAGGATCACCCTGGAGAGGTATTTAAGCGGGTAAGTCGCCCAGTACCACACGGTAAAGGGATGAAATCCGTGGTGGGCGAAGCGGTGCCGGTAACAGTCGATCATGTGGGGATCCCGGGCGAACTTCTCCTGGAAAGCCGATTGCATCTCGAAGGGATCCTGGGTCTCGGGCAGCACCTCGTTCCAGAACTTCTCGTAGGCGACGTGGTACTCGGGATGGAAGTACTCGAAGACCGGGTTCATGATGATAACCACGCCTCCCGGCTTCACGAAAGGCTTGTTGTAGAACCAGTTGAATACGTATCCGAGGACGTCGCTCAGGACCAGGACCGGGTTGATCCGCGCACCGACCGAGTAAGGACTGAGGTCGGGCAGGCCGAATACGAGCGTGTCGTGCTGGCGGTCGGTCGTCACCAGCAACTGGTCCTTCAGCGTCTGCAGCGTCGGTTCGTGGACGGCGTCGATCGAGCCGGCATGGATCTCGACGGGAAGATAGGCGCTCTGGATGCCTTTGAAAACCCGGAACCGCACCGATTCGGGCAACAGTTTCATGGACGCCGGCGTCGTGGCCTTCAGCACGCGCTCGAACAGGTTGCACCGCTCCGCCGGTTTGCTGAGATAGCGCATCAGCGGGGGATAGGACGCGTTGTTCATGGCGGCCTCGAGGACCATGACGCGGGTGTGTTTCAGTATAACGCGGCTTATGCGCTCGATTGAACCGTGCATTTCGGAACCTTCGGGCTGCATGACGTGGGGCTTCTCAGAGGTCATCTGGGGCGCGTGGTGCGGCGCGATGCTGTTGTACGTTCCCAGACCTACGGCCACGGACTTGTGTCCCCCGTTCAGGGGGATCTGAATGGAGTCCACGTAGATCACCAGGTCGCTTTCGATGACCTTGCGGCTGGTCTCCACCGGTTCTCCCTCTTCGGTCGTACCCAGCACGACGATGTCGTCGGGGTCCTCGGCGTCGAAATTGACC
>JAPOOT010000309.1 GCA_026713285.1 Gemmatimonadota bacterium
ATCCCGCAAGGGACCGCCTTATCCGCTCTCCAGGCCGAATTCAACTGTAACGATCAATTCATATCAACCCGAGGAACAGGCCATGTCCGTTTTTTCACGATACGCGGGTATTCTGATCATGTCTTTCGCCCTCGTTCTCGCCGTTCTGCCGGCCCGGGCGCAGACGCCGCGACTCGAGGCGCTGGTCGCCGAGGCCCTGGACCGCAACCCCGCCCTGCAGGCGGCGCGCCATCGCCGGGCCGCGGCCACGCATCGTCGGCCGCAGGTCGCTTCCTACTCGGATCCGGTGCTCACGTACACGCGCTGGCTTTCCTCTCCGGAAACGCGTGTCGGACCGCAGAGGAACGTGCTGGCCTTCGGTCAGCAGATTCCCTACCCGGGCAAACTGAGCCTGCGCGGCGACATGTCCGGGGAAGAAACGGCGGTCGAAACGGCCGGCATCCAATCGATCGCGCGCGATATCGCCTACGAAGTGAAGTCCGTCTACTACGACCTCTTCCGGGTAGACCGGTCCCTGCGCATCCTTGAAGACTATCTCGTCTTGCTGGAGACCTTCACCGGCGCCGCAGAGGAGAAGTACGCCACCGGGAGCGGTTCCCAGGCCGACGTTCTCAAATCACACGTGGAAGCCTCAGAGATCCTGAAGCGGCGCATAACGCTGGAAGGCGAGCGGAGCGCTCTCGTTGCCCGCCTCAACGGCGCGCTGAGCCGTCCGCCCGATACGCCGGTCGACCGGGTTGCGGCCATTGACACCACCAGATACGCACAGCCCGAGTCCCTGGTGGTTGAGCGAGCGCTGGAGGTCCGACAGGAACTGGAGGCGGTCGACGCGCGGATCCGGCGAAACGAACTGGGCCTCCGGCTCGCCCGCCTCGGCAACCGGCCGGATTTCACGGTGCAGGCTTCTTATGTCACCGTTCCGAAGCTTGAAGGGAACCCGGCATCCGACGCCGGGAAAGACGCCTTCGGCGTCATGTTGAGCGTGCATCTGCCCCTGTTCAGGAAACGCACGCGGGCCGGAGTGCAGGAGGCCATGGCACGCGTGGAAGAAAGCAGATATGCCAGGCGGAGCATCCGGGACGCCGTCGCGGCGGAGGTCGCGGAGGCATACGGACGCCTGCGCCATTCCGGACGGGCCCTGGACGTCTATGAACAAGGCCTCATCACCCAGGCGGAAAACAGCGTGCTGGCGACCCTGGCCGCTTTCCAGTCGGGGCAGATGGACTTCCTGGATCTGCTCGACGCGGAACGCATGGTGCTGCGTACCCGGCTCGGGTACGTGGCGGAAACGGCGAACTACCGAAAGTATATCAGCCGGCTGGAACGGGCCGCCGGGGGATCGCTCCCGTAGGCACAGGAGGTTAATCATGACTATCGTCAAGAGACTACGCGGACGTGCATTCCGGTCACCGGCCTCCAGGTTGCTGGCCGTCATGCTGCTGGCGGCCGCGCCGCTGGCGTCCCTGGCGCTGTTAACGGGTTGTGGCGATCCGGAGTCGACGGCCACTTCCGATAGCGATGAAACGGCGCAGGTCCAGTTGTGGACGTGCGGTATGCACCCGAACGTGATCACGGAAGAACCGGGCCAGTGTCCGATCTGCGGGA
>JAPOOT010000377.1 GCA_026713285.1 Gemmatimonadota bacterium
AGGAAGCGCATCGCGGAAGGCTTCCAGTGGATCACCCTCGGGAGCGACATGGGCTTCCTGGCCCAGGCGGCCCAGGCGGCCCTCGCCGAAGTCGGAAGGTAGCGGGCAGAGCGAGCCGGGCGGTGGGCGAGCCGGGCGGTGGGCGTCCCGGGGGTGTGAGGCCGTCCCGGCCGGTTCCGACGAGATCAGGTCATCTCCGGACCGGTCGGCATACCGGATTTGGCCGGTACGGGAAAGCGTCAACCCCCGCCATTATCTCTTGAAAGTCTTCTTCTGATGGCCATGGCGTGAGCGGACAGGCCTTCTGCTTCCGCCAGCCTGATCGCGGCCGGGCCCAGCCGCTTCTCCGCCTGTTCGTTGACCGCGAAGAGACTGGTGATTTTCAGGAAATCGCGCACACTCAAGGGAGAATGGAAACGGGCGCTGCCCCCGGTGGGCATGATATGGCTGGGGCCGGTGACGTAGTCGCCCAGGGCCTCCGATGAGTGTTCTCCCACGAAGATCCCCCCGGCGTGCCGGATGCTGTCCACAAGGGTCCATGGATCCGCGACGAGCAGGCACAGGTGCTCCGGTGCGTAGGCGTTTGCCAGTTCAACCGCTTCTTCGAGGCTCGAGACCAGCACGATCCCCCCGTTATGTTGCAGGGAGGACCGTATTATGTCCGCCCGGTCCAGTTCGGCCAGCTGTTCATCCAGGGCGTTTTGCACCGCCAGGGCCAGCCCGGACGACGGCGTGATCAGTATGGCGCTTGCCATGGTATCATGTTCGGCCTGCGCCAGCAGGTCGGCCGCTGCTAATTCCGCACTGGCCGTTTCGTCGGCGATCAGCAGGGTTTCGGTGGGACCGGCCAGCTGGTCGATGTCCACGATCCCGTATACCTGTCGCTTGGCCAGGGTCACGAAGACATTACCCGGACCCACGATCTTGTCGACGCGCGAAATAGTCCCGGTACCATGGGCCATCGCCGCGATCGCCTGTGGACCTCCGATACGGTATACCGCGTCGGCACCCGACACAGAAGCAGCAGCCAGAACCGCGGGCGGTACCGCTCCGTCCCTTCCTGGGGGCGTGGCCACGACGACCTCCCGGACTCCGGCCGCGCGGGCCGGGATCACGGCCATCAGCAGTGAGGATGGATAGGCGGCCCCGCCGCCGGGTACGTAGACGCCGACCCGGTCCAGCGGCCGCACGATCTGTCCGGTACCGCCCTCTTCGTCCCAGTGCGTCCAGGACTCGAACGATTGCTTTTCATGAAACGACCGGATGCGCTCGGCCGCCGTTTCCAGCGCATCACGCAAACTGGAAGGCAGCGATGCCGCCGCCTCGTCGATCTCGCTCCGCGGGACTTCGAGGGCAGATGGAGCCTGCCCATCCAGCATCCGGGCGTAGTGCCTTACCGCATCGTCCCCGCTCTTTCGAACATCGTCGATTATTGTCGCTACGGCCTGTTCCGCCGTCAGGGTCTTGCCGAACAGCTCCCTGTTCCGTTCTTCGAACCCGGCAGCCGACATGGCCTCGTTCAGCGGCCGCCGCTTCAGTATGCCCGCCACGGCCTCTTCGGCGGTCAGTATTCGGATGTTCATCTTACGCACTCCGGCTTCATCAGTCAGGTTTCGTCGACGTAACCTTCAGGGGCTCAAGGGCCTCCAGAATCGGATCGCATCCGAATTTTATGCAGTCCGTCGCCGGAAGTCCGGTCTCCCGCGCGGCCCGGTCCACTTCCCGCCTGGCATCGTCCATGGACATGCCGAAGCAATTGAGCGAAACCGCCGCGACCCGGCAGGGGAACAGCGGCCGGGCGATCGTCTCGTGAACGTGAATCATCTCTTCGTAGGACGGCACGGCCACGGGCAGATTGCGCATCACGTCCCGGCCGGGCTGGTGGCAAAGCACCAGGGCCTGCGGCGCCGCGCCATGCAACAGGCCGAGCGATACGCCGGAATAGGACGGATGCAGGACCGTGCCCTGGCCTTCGATGACCAGCAGTTCCCGGTCCTTTCTTTCCAGCACAAGCCGTTCCACGGCACCCGATATGTAGTCCGCCGCCACGGTGTCCACCGCGATGCCCGATCCAGCGATCATGATACCGGTCTGCCCTGTAGCTACGAACTCGGCATCCCATCCTGCCTCGCGGGCCGCACGGCCGATTTCGATCGCGGCGATCTTCTTGCCGATGCTCGAATCGGCGCCTACGGTCAGCACGCGAAGATTCGGGAGGCCGTGGACCGCGTGACGCCCCACGTCCAGGTCGTCCGGCGGCTTTCGTACGTCCCATAGCCGAACGCCCTTCCTCTCGGCGTGCCGGGCGAATTCCTCGTCCTCGCCGAGAAAGGTATGAAGCCCGTTCACCACCTCGAGCCCGTGCTCGATCGCCTCGTGGATGACCGCTCGCCATACTGCGGGCAAGACACCGCCCGGCGTAGCGATCCCGATGACCAGCGAGGTCGGTCCGAACGCCAGCGCTTCTTTCAACGTCGACACGACCGGGATGCCCCGCCCGACCTCGAGCAGGTCTTCCAAATTCCTGCCTGCGTGCACGCTGTCGAGCACCGCCACGGTTTCATCAGGCTTGTAGCGGATCAGCGACGCGGCCGTCTTGGACGAGAACGTGCCCAGCATCCCCTCCGTGAGAATGACCATTCGCCTGGGTTCCATGTTCCGTTCGATCCTCATTTCATCGATACCACCCGCCCGGATACCAGGGATTCCGTAGCGGCGTCCAGCACCCTCATCAGGTCCAGCATCTCACCGGGCTTTACGGCGAGTTCCGCGCTACGGTCCAGCACGGCCGCGACATTACGGTAGTAGTCCACCCAACTGCCCTTCACCGGGTCGAGAGTCATTTCCAGGGCCTCGCCGTCCCGTTCCGCGGCAACCCTGACGCGGTCCTCGGGGGCCTCCTCCGCGGCCTCGATCTCGCCCTTCTTCATCCAGTCCTCCTGGGGGTCGAGGCCTGACTTGACCAGGGAGCCCCGTGTGCCCAGTACGTACCAGTGAGGTTTGGCTATGCGGGACAAATTGCTGATTTCAATGCGATACTCGGCGCCGTTCTCGAAATACAGGGTACAGTTGACGTGATCCTCGATGTCACCTTCCCACCGGTACTTGTGCCCCTTGCAATGTACTGCTTCGGGAAGGGCGCCCAGCAACTGCAACCCCTGGTCGATGAGGTGGGCGCCCCAATCGTAGAGCAGGCCGCCGCTCTCCGCCCGGTTTGTCCGCCAGCCCCGGGAAGCCCGGAACCGGTGCACGGACCGTTCGATCAGGAAGGGATCGCCCAGCAGGCCGTC
>JAPOOT010000212.1 GCA_026713285.1 Gemmatimonadota bacterium
CGCCGATACCTCATCGGATTTTACGACCTGCCATCGGGACATGCCCGCGCTGTTGGAGGGCGTCCGGCGGGGAATCACCCAGGCGGGCGGACTCGCCCTCGCCTTTCCCACGATCTCGCTGGCCGAGACCCAGCTATCGCCCACGTCCATGCTGTTCCGCAACCTGATGGCCATGGGCACGGAGGAAATGATCCGGTCCCAGCCGATGGACGGCGTCGTGCTGCTCGGGGGTTGCGACAAAACGGTACCTGCCCAGCTTATGGCCGCGGTCTCCTCCGGTGTCCCCGCGATCTCGCTCGTAACCGGCGCCATGCGCACGGGCAGATGGCATGGCGACCGCCTCGGCGCCTGTACGGATTGCCGGCGTTACTGGCTACGGCATCGCGCCGGCGAGATCGACCGGGAGGAAATCGGTGAAATCGAACAGGCCCTGTGCCCAACGGGCGGAACGTGCATGGTCATGGGCACGGCCTCCACCATGGCCTGCATAACGGCCACCCTGGGCCTGATGCTGCCCGGAGGAGCCACGCCGCTGTCCGGATCGGCGGACCGGCTCAGGCAGGCGGTGATGACGGGGAGACGCATCGTCGAACTGGCAAGAGAAGGCCAGTCACCGGACAGGTTTCTGACCGGGGCTTCTTTCAACAACGCGGCCATCGTACTCGCCGCGCTGGGAGGCTCCACCAACGCCGTGATACATCTCATCGCAATCGCACGGAGGGCGGGGATCGAACTTACGCTGGAAGACCTCCACGAAGCAGCGCGTGAAACCCCGGTGTTGGTGAACTGCAAGCCCGTGGGCACGGGGTACATGGAGGACTTTCACAAGGCGGGCGGCCTGCCCGTACTGTGGAAGGCCCTGCAGTCCAGGCTGAACCTGGATGCGATAAACGTGAATGGCCTTGCACTGGGAGAGATGCTGAAGGATACGCCGTCGCCGGCCGGGTGGCAGGATAATATCGGCACGCTGGAACACCCCATCGGCCCGCCCGGTGCGCTGGCCGTCCTGCGCGGTACACTCGCACCCGACGGTGCGCTGATCAAACGGGCCGTGGCTGCTTCGGACCTGCAGCGGCACCGGGGTCCGGCGGCCGTATTCGAGTCACCTGACGACGTGGCGGCCCGGATCGACGACCCGGTATTGGGATTGACCCCCGATCACGTCCTCGTGATGCGGAATGCCGGTCCCGTGGCCATGGGCATGCCGGAGGCCGGTTCGCTTCCCATACCGGCCTACCTGGCGAGAGAGGGCGTCGTGGACATGGTGCGCGTTTCCGACGCGAGGATGAGCGGAACGGCGTACGGCACGGTCGTGTTGCACTGCTGCCCTGAAGCCGCCGTGGGCGGTCCGCTGGCGCTCGTAAGAAACGGAGACATCATCGAACTGGACGTGGCGCAACGGCGCCTGGACCTGTGCGTATCCGAAGAAGAATTGACCCGGCGAAAAACAAGGCACGTACCTCCCCCTATGGCCGAAAGAGGGTGGCGCAGGCTATACGCCGAACATGTCCTCCCCGCGCACCTGGGCGCCGACCTGGATTTTCTCTAGCCTATGTTGGGACAGTAAGTTGATTCAGTAAGTTGAGACATAAAGTGCAGATCTCTTGATGCACACGAACGACGCGATCGGCAAAGGAACACCGCCATGGCAGAAAACCGACTCGATCTGAAACTGCGCCGAGATGAACTGGCGCGGGAAAACGGCTTTGCCGTGTGGAGAACGAACATCACCGATACGACCTGGGACCCGTCACAGACCGCTCTTGTGTTATGCGACATATGGGATTCGCACTGGTGCCGCGGAGCAGTAGAGCGGCTGAACGCCATGACCCCACGGATGAACGACGTGGTGACCGCCTGCCGGGACCGGGGCATTCTGATTGTTCACGCTCCATCCGACACGCTGGAATTCTACAGGGATGCCCCGGCAAGAAAAAGGGCCGAGTCGGTGCCAGTCGCGCATCCACCGCCGGACCGCGATCTTCCGGATCCCCCGCTCCCGGTCGATGCATCCGACGATGGTGCGGATACGGGCGAGACGGAAACCTTCAGCGCATGGTCCCGCCAGCATCCGGATATCTTCATCGACCAGGACAAAGATCTCATGTCCGACAACGGCCCGCAGATCTATGCCTGCTTCCGGCACTACGGAATACGCAACATGCTGATGATGGGCGTACACACAAACATGTGCATCCTCCATCGATCCTTCGGCATAAAGCAGATGGTCCGCTGGGGCGTCCCTGTGGCGCTGGTACGCGACCTCACCGATATCATGTACAATCCCGCGATGCCGCCCTACGTCAGTCATGAAGAAGGCACGCGCCTGGTGGTATCTTTCATCGAGAAGCACTGGTGCCCCACCGTACACAGTTCGGATATCCTGCCGTAAACATGCGGCGAGAGACGGGATACGACCTTCCTGTCGCGTTCGTATCCCGGGACCGGATTCAGAGGTGAATCGATGAAGCGCAGGCTGGACCTACTGTCCGTGGGGGACGGAAATCTCGACGTCTGGATGCGCGTGCCGCGCCATACCGGCGGTCGCACGGAAGGCTTGCGGGAAACCGGCATTGTCGGCGACGCCTGCCGGATCGGGCCTGGGGGAGCGGCCGCGAACGTGGCCATAGGGATGGCGCGGCTCGGCGCGCGAACGGCCTTTGTCGGCGCGATCGGCGACGACGTGCCCGGTGCGCAGTTCGCGGATAACATGCGGGGACACGGCGTCGATGTATCCCATCTCCACGTCATGGCCGGCCAGCCGACTTCCCTGGCCTGCATGTTCGAGACGCCGGACCGGGAGTACGAGTTCTACGTATGCCCGGGTCCCAGGTCCATTCCTTCCCACCGCCTCCCAAACGGTTTCGTCCGGTCGGCGCGCCTCCTTTACGTTACCGGTCATGTGCTGACCGAAGAAGAATCGACCTGCGATACCCTGCTCGACGCGATGGCAACGGCACAAAAGGCCGGCGTGACGGTGGCGTTCGACCCTGGAAAGTACTGGCTCAATCCCGCGTTGGAATCCCGTGTGCACGAGGCTGTGAAGCTGACGGACATCATCCTGCCCAACCGCATGGAAGCGGAGCGACTCACGGGCCGCCGCGCTCCCCGCGACGCCGCCGGCGACCTGCTGGAGGCGGGTGTCGGCATGGTAGCCGTGACGATGGGTGACGGGGGCTGCCTGGCTGCGTGCGCAGACCAAATGATCGAACGGCCCGCATTCCACACCGGGATCGTTTCCACGGTTGGCGCCGGCGACGCATTCGCCAGCGGGATGCTCTACAGTTTCCTCGCGAAGGAGAGCCTGGAGGATATGGCGTCTTTTGCGAATGCCGCGGCGGCAATCAAGATAGGCACACCCGGCGCGGCGGAAGGGATGCCCGGCGCGGATGAAGTCAGGTCGTTTCTGCGGGTAAACGCTTAACCGGCTTACGTGTTCCGAACTACTTCCTGCTTCCCGCGTAAAAAGGCAGATTCACCACCTCGGCCGGGATGTGCCTGCCCCTTATAGTCACCGCCAGGACCGTACCGGGTTCCGCCCGATCGACGGACACGAACCCCGTCCCGATACCATGGCCCAGCGTGGGCGAAATCGCGCCGCTGACGACCTGCCCCACCGGGCTTCCGTCGTGAACGATCTCATAACCCTGCCTGGGTATTCCCCTTTCCTGCATCCTCAGCCCGACCAGTTTTCGTTTCACGCCTGCCCGTTTGAGACGCTTGAGGGCTTCCCGTCCGGTAAACGCTGGTTTCTTCAGCCTGACCGTCCAACCCAGTCCGGCTTCGAACGGATTGATCGATTCGTCGATCTCGTGACCGTACAGCGCGAGTCCGGCTTCCAGTCGAAGGGTATCTCTTGCCCCAAGACCGCACGGCTTCAAACCTGCCGAAGCACCGGAATCCACCAGGAGGTCCCATAGCGCGGCGGCATGCTCGGCCGGATACCAGATTTCGAAACCGTCCTCGCCCGTGTATCCGGTCCGAAACACCCGGGCTTCAATTCCGCCAATGCGGGTTGCAACGAATTCCTGAAACCTGAGCGCGTCCAATCCGGCCTCCGTCAGCGGATCGAGTATTTCCTCGCTGCGGGGTCCCTGCAACGCGATGAGCATACTCTCCTCGCTCAGATCCCGTATTTCGACGTTGTACGCTGAGACGGACCGGCGAAACCAGGCAAGGTCCTTTTCCCTGTTGCCCGCGTTGGGAATGACCAGCAGACGGTCCGGCATCCGGTAAACCAGGAAATCATCGATTACGCCGCCGTCGTCCGCGCATGCCAGGGTATACTGGGACCGAAAGGGCTTGAGCCGTTCGACGTCGTTAACCGTGATGCGATTCACGAAGTCCACGGCGTCCGGCCCGCATATCTCGACGCGGCCCATGTGGGAAACGTCGAACAGGCCGGCCCGGGTGCGAACCACGTGATGTTCAGTCAGAATACCCTCGTACTGCACCGGCATTTCCCAGCCGCTGAACGGCACCAGTTTCGCGCCAAGGTCCATGTGGCGACCATACAGCGCGGTTCTTCGTAGTTCCGACATGAGATGCTCCGGCGTTTGAGTTGCTCCTGGCGTCTGAATTGCTCCTGGCGTCTGAATTGCTCCTGGGCTAAGGCACAACGTTTCACCCCTCGCATTTAACGCAGAGGCCTTTGACGGTGTCAATACAAAATCGAGATTCGTGATGCGTTTCCGACTGATTGGGACAGGCGGATATCGAAGGTCAACGAACACGCGTCATCTATCATCGGAAGGAACAACCCGATCATGATAAGAAAACACCATCTTGCCGTCACCGCACTATGCCTGTGTCTTTCCGGAAAAGCCGCGGGTTCGGATATCGTTATATCGGAGGTCCTGGCCGATCCTCATTCGGAATCAAAAGGGGAGTTCGTCGAACTCTACAACGCGGGAGACGAACCGGTTGATCTAGACGGATGGCCCCTCGGCGATTCGAGGGATGTGAACGATACGATCATGGACTTTACCGGCCCACATGACATCGGCCTCGCAGGTACCGTGCTGGCGCCGGGCGCTTACGCGCTCGTCGTGGATCCTGATTACGAAGGCGCATACAACGTCCGGGTCGGCGCGGAAGGCGATCCCGCGAGCCTCCTTATGCTGACGGTCAAGGGCGACCGTACCCTGGGCAATGGGCTCGGCAACAGCCAGGACCTGGTCTTCATAAAAAAAGACGATATCACGATCGACCAGTTCGCATGGACCGAATCGGCGGGCGGGAACGGCATTTCCTGGGAGCGGCCGCGATTGGACTTGCCCGTGGATGCAGCCAATCTCTTGTCGTCCGAACATCCCGATGGTTCGACTCCTGGGTTCAGAAACAGCACGTCGAACGATCCGCCAGCCTTGCCGGAGCCGGAGGAACCCGGGGAACCGATCGTTCCTGAAGAACCTCAAGAACCAGGCGGGCCGGAGGACCCCGACGAACCGACGGAGCCGGAAACGCCCACCGGGCCCGTTGATCCCGACGAACCGACGGAACCCGGGGAGCCCGGAAATCCGAACGAGCCTGTCGAGCCCGGGGAACCCGACGAGCCTGTCGAGCCTACTGAACCGACGGAACCCGTTGATCCCGATGAACCGAACGAGCCTGTCGAGCCCGACGTGCCTGCTGATCCGCTGGATCCCGTTGATCCCGACGAGCCGAACGAGCCTGTCGAGCCCGACGAGCCTGCTGAACCGCAGGAACCCATGGACCCCGACGAGACCGACGGGCCGACGGAGCCGGAAACGCCCACCGGGCCCGTTGATCCGACGGAACCGATGCCTCCTCAGAACGCCGACCGGTCGTTGGAAAACGTGTTTATCAATGAAATCATGTTCAACCCGGGTCCGAACCGGACAGAATGGATTGAATTGCACAACCGGGGAAGGACCGAGATCGATCTCGCGGGCAGTTCGCTGAAGTTGGATCACGTTGACCGGGCGCGGCTCATTTCCTCGGATCGCCTCGTGATTGAAGGCCAGGGGTTTCTCGTCATTGCGCACGACGCGGTCCTGTTCCATGAGACGTATCCCGGATTCGCAGGAATCGCGGTGGAAGCGGTGGGCGGTTGGGAGCGGCTCCGGAACAGCGGTGCAAGGCTGTTGCTCCTGGATGCAGGTGGCATAACCATACATGATGCGGAGTACGACGAGGAATCGAATCCCGATCCAGGCCGTTCCGTGGAACTGGTAAACCCGGACTTCGAGCCACAGATCTGGGGGCCTTCCGCCGATCCCGAAGGGAGCACTCCGGGCCGGAGGAACGCGCTGAATGTAACTCATATCCCCGATGGAGTTTCGCTCCATGTCGCCAACAATCCATTCTCCCCGGATGGCGACAATTATGAGGACATTTGCCTTGTGACTGTTGAACTGCCCGCATCCCACGGCATTCTGCATGCCATGGTTTTCGATATCAGCGGTCGATTTCTCAAAACGCTCATTGATCAGACCGCCGTAGCCAGCCGGCATGTATTCTCCTGGGACGGAACGGATCAACACGGACGCAGCCTGCCCGTCGGTCCGTACATACTATACGTGGAACAGATGCTGCCCACACTCGACAAGCTGACGGCTTCCAAGCACGTGGTTGTGATCGCATCTTCGCCATGAGCAGCCGGATATTCTACTTGACACGGGCTATCAGAGCCCCTTGATTTACAGTGGCTCCACGCAAAAATGCTGCTGAACGCCAAGAGCTGAATCGGGTCGCGTACAGAGATAGCTACATGAACAATATCGTGGTATTCAGCGGCTCTTCTCATCCTGCTCTTTCGGAAGAGGTATGCCACTGCCTGAACGTGCCGCTGAGAGCCAGTACCCTGACACGGTTCAGCAATGATTGCCTCCAGGTCCAGTTGAATGCGAACTGCCGCGAAGGTGATGTTTACATCATCCAGCCGCTGGGTCCCCCCGTCCAGGAAAACCTGGTAGAACTGCTGTTGATGCTGGATGCCGCGCGCGGTGCGTCAGCTGCTCGTGCCACCGCCGTCCTTCCCTATTACTCCTACTCGAGATCCGACAAGAAGGATGCGCCCCGGATTTCCATCGCTGGACGCCTGGTGGCCGATCTGCTGGGCACGGCTGGAGCCAATCGCATACTCACGCTGCAAATGCATCAACCGCAGGTACACGGTTTTTTCAGTATACCGGTGGATCATTTGAACGCGATAAAAGTCCTTGCCCAACATTTCCAGCAGCGGGATCTGAGCAATACGGTCGTGGTGTCGCCGGACCTGGGCAACGCAAAGAACGCCGCCCATTTCGCGCGGCAACTGATGCTGCCGGTTGCGGCGGGCAACAAGCGCCGCATATCGGACGAAAAGGTCGTGATCGACATGATTGTGGGCGATGTTACCGGCAAAAACGCGATCATCATGGATGATGAGGTCGCGACCGGCGGCAGCATCATCGAGCTGATCCAACGGCTGGAGGAACGCGACGTGCAAAGGGTGTCCGTCGCATGTACACACGGTGTGTTCAGCGGAAAGGCTATAGAGAGATTCGCAAACTGTTCCCGGATCGATGAGATTGTCACGACCAACACGGTTCCCATTGGCGAAGACAAGCGACTTCCCAATATGGTGATTCTATCTGTCGCTTCATTATTGGCCGAGACGATTCGAAGAATCCATAACGGAGAATCGGTGAGCAGCCTGTTTGCCGATACGATGTAGTTTCCGGCCGGAGGGGTTTCTCCCGGATTGCCGCCCAACGCGGAAGACCGGTCGGAATACCGAACGCGGGATTAACCTGATTCATGGAGGAAAAGGATGGATAAGATCAAACGGCGCGAGTTTCTGAAGACGGCATCAACGGCTGGATTGGCCGGTGGCGCCGCGCTTGTGGCTGGTTGCGGGTCCGGACAGGAAAACGGCGGTCCCGCCATCCGCACGGATAAGAACTACGAATGGAAGATGGTCACTACCTGGACGCCGAATTTGCCCATATTGCAGGAGAGTGCGCGGCTGTTTGCAGAATGGGTGGAGGAAATGTCCGAGGGACGAATGAAGATTACGGTGTATGCGGGTGGCGAGTTGATTCCGGCCCTTGAAGGATTCGAAGCGGTGAGCCAGGGAGTGGCGGAGTTGGGACACGGCGCCGCGTACTACTGGGCGGGGAAAGCGCCTGCAACCCAGTTCTTCTCGTCGGTTCCCTTCGGTATGAACGCGCAACAGGTTACGGCCTGGCTTTACAGTGGAGGCGGTTTGAAGCTGTGGGAGGAAATCTACGCCCCCTTCAACCTGATACCCATGCCCGCGGGCAATACCGGATTCCAGATGGGCGGCTGGTTCAGGAAGGAAATCAACACGGCCGACGACCTGCGCGGACTGAAAATGCGCATACCAGGCCTTGGAGGAGACGTGATCAAGCGGGCGGGTGGTTCTGCCATTTTATCACCCGTCGGTGAGATCTACACCAACCTCGAACGGGGCGTAATCGACGCGACCGAATGGATCGGTCCCTACCACGATTACCTCATGGGATTTTACAGGGCGGCGCAGTACTACTACTATCCGGGCTGGCACGAGCCGGGAACCGTGACGGAACTCATGGTCAATAAAAGCGCCTTCGAGGAACTTCCCGCATATCTGCAGACGGTGATCCGGACCGCGGCGGCCCGCTCGACGCACTGGGTGCTTTCCGAATTCGATGCCAGGAACAACGAATACCTTCAGAAACTGATCAACGAAGAAGGGGTACAGCTTCGGCGCTTTCCGGATGCCG
>JAPOOT010000091.1 GCA_026713285.1 Gemmatimonadota bacterium
CCGTCTGGAGAACAAGGACCTGGTGATTCGGACCAAGGATCCCGAAGACAGAAGAGTGGTCATCTGCGAATTGACGGAACACGGGCAGAAAGCAACGGAGCGATTCTGGCGCGTCGCCCGGGAGGCGGCCTTGAGGGTAGCAGGCAAGTGGGACCTGAAGCAGTTCGAATCTGTGGTCGAGGCGCTGGAACTGGTCTTGCAGACCCATAAGGAGATCGTTCAGTCCGGCGCATCTACAAAGCCTGCCGAGTAGCCCGATCATCAATCTACAAAGCCTGGCAAATAGCCCGAGCATCAATCTTTTAAGTCTGCCGAATAGCCGGTGCCATCAATCTATAAAGCCTGCCAAATAACCACTGACATCAAGATGAAGAAGAACAGGTAAGCATGAAGTGCCGCGCAGCGCCGATGATGCCGGCGTCGTCGCCGAGTTTGGCAGGCACGATCCGCAGTATGCCGGCCGACCACTTGTAGGCCCGCCGCGCCACCTCGGCGCCGATGGGATCGAAGATCAGATCGCCCGCCTTCATCACGCCGCCTCCAATAACGATCAATTCGGGATTCAGCAGGTTGGTGAGGCTGGAAACGGCTGTACCGAGCAGCGTCGCGGACCGGTGCATCACTTCCCTCGCCGTATCGTCGCCCTGGCCGGCGGCATCGGCGACCATGGCCGCATCGATTCGGTCCAGGTCGCCCCCGCTCCTTTCCCGCAACACGCTCATCCGGTCACCGCGCAGCAGTTCCCGCGCCTGTTCGGCGATGGCCGTCGCCGACGCATAGGCTTCCAGGCATCCCGGCGCGCCGCAGCCACACATCCTCCCGTTCTCCACGACGGTCATATGGCCGATCTCGCCGCCCGCGCCGTTGGAGCCGCGCCAGACTTCGTTGTTCATGATGATCGCGCCGCCCACGCCCGTCCCGAGGGTGATGCATATGACGTTGGCCTTGCCGGCGGCGCCTCCGACCCAGTGCTCCCCGATGGCCGCCGCGTTTGCGTCGTTCTCGATCGCAACCGGCAGCCCCAGGCGTTCACGGAGGATCGACTGGAGCGGAAGATCCACCCATTCCGGCACGTTCGGCGCGTATACCACGATCCCTGAATCCTCCGGAATCAACCCGGGCGTACCCACGCCCACGCCGGCCACGCGGCCCCTTCCGCAGGAATCCATGGTCATCTCGACGCAGGTCACCAGCCGATCGATCACCTCGCCGGCGGTGCGGCTGCCCGATATGGATTGCCAGGCCCTGTGGGATATGCGGCCGCCGTCGTCCACTACGGCGCTGTTGACATTGGTCCCCCCCAGGTCCACGCCTATGACCAGGTCTCGCTTCATGCCCGTTCCATGCTTCCGGCCAGGTCCACGCCTATGACCAGGTCTCGCTTCATGCCCGTTCCATGCTTCCGGCCAGGTCCACGCCCGACATCGGCTCCGGAGCGGGTATGCCCATCATGGACAGCACGGTCGGCGCCACGTCCGCCAGCCGGCCGCCGTCGCGAAGCCGCGCGTTACTCCCGGAATCGTCGACAAGGATGAGCGGAACGGGGTTCGTAGTGTGTGCGGTATGGGGCGTGGAGGTGACGGGATCCACCATCATCTCCGCGTTGCCGTGGTCCGCCGTCACGATCGCCCCGCCGCGGGCCGAACCGACCGCGTCCATCACCTCTCCCAGGCACCGGTCGGCCGTCTCCACGGCCGCGACCGCCGCGGGGAGCGAGCCCGTATGGCCCACCATGTCCGGATTGGCGAAATTCACCAGCACGAAATCGTAGTCCCCGCCGCGAAGGGCGCCGGCCACGCGGGCCGCGACCTCGGGCGCGCTCATTTCGGGCTTCTCGTCGTAGGTGGCCACGTCCCGCGGCGAGGGGACCATTAACCGGTCTTCGCCTTCGAAAGGCCGCTCGTCGCCTCCGTTGAAGAAATAGGTGACGTGGGGGTATTTCTCCGTCTCCGCCACGCGCAGTTGCCGCCGTCCGGCACGGCTGATCGTTTCCCCCAGGATACAGGTCATATGCTCAGGTGGACGGAAGGCGCAAGGCACATCGAAACGCGCATCGTAGGGCGTCATGGTGGCTACGCGTACGTCCGGCACGGTCCCGCGGCAGAATCCGTCGAAGTCCTCCTCGATGAAGGCCCGGACGATCTGGCGACCACGGTCCGCCCGGTAATTGAAGACGATCACCGCGTCGCCATCCGCCATCGTCCCGGTGGGGCCGTCCCGCTTCGCCCCGATCACGGTGGGCGATACGAATTCGTCGGTTTCGCCCCGGTCGTAAGCCGCCTGGATCGCCTCCGCCGCGGAACCGGCCCGGTTCCCCTTTCCCGCGGTGAAGAGATCGTAGGCCTTGCGCACCCGATCCCACCGGCTGTCCCGGTCCATGGCGTAGTAACGTCCGGTCACGGTGGCGATGCGGCCCGTACCGATCCGTTCGGTGGTCTCCTGCAGCGTCCGCAGATAGGCCGGCGCGCTTCGGGGCGCCGTATCGCGGCCGTCCACGACAGCGTGCACCAGGACGTGGTCTCCCGTGAACCCCTGGCGGGCGGCCAGTTCCAGTAGCGACAGGTAGTGCTTTTCGGCGCTGTGGACCAGTCCGTTCGAGGTGAGTCCCAGCAGGTGCAGCCTGCCGCCCGTTCCACGGAGCCGTTCCAAAATTTCGGCAAACGCCGCGTTCTCGAAGAACCTGCCGTCGTCGATGGCCTCGTTGATCCGGGTGACTTCCTGCCGCACCACCCGCCCGGCGCCCAGGTTGAGGTGGCCGACTTCCGAGTTGCCCATGATCCCGGGAGGAAGACCCACGTCTGCACCCGATGCACTCAGCATGGTGTGAGGATACCGTTGCCACAGCCTGTCGAAGTTCGGCGTCTCCGCCAGCAAAACGGCGTTGGCGTCGCCGCGGGGGGCGATGCCCCAGCCGTCCAGGATGACAAGCGCGACGGGAGGATTCATTTGGAAGTACGTACTCCGGACGTATCGATTCGGGTACCCATTACCCTTCTGCAGAAAGGCCCATTATGAAGAAAACGCGGAAGTCACTCCGCGTTTTCTGATGTGTCGATCGATATTCCTAGACCCGGGGCGCCCGGCGTCACGCGAGGCGAATGGCGCGCCCCGACTGCGTTATTCTTCGGGGATCCGCAGGCCGATAAGGAACTGCGCATTGCCCCGCTGTATCCTGAACCGGATGGCCTGGCCGGGTTCGAATTCGCGGACGATGCCGAGGAATTCCTGTACGCTGGACACCGGTTCGCCGTTCACCTCGCGGATCAGGTCGCCCCGTTGCAGTCTCTTGTCCTCGGCCACGCTGCCCGCGCGAACCTGGGCGATCACCACGCCCGAACCCGCCTCGTAGAAACGAGACCACTCCCGCGTCACATCCATGACGTCGATGCCGAGGTTGGTCGCGGGGCTCCTTCTGGGTTCGCTCGTCGACGCGACGCGGGTCGGATCTCCATCGGGCAACTCGCCCAGCTCCAGCGCGATCGTCACCGGCGATCCTTCCCGGACGACCTCGAGCGCTATTTCCGTCCCCGGAGCGATATCCGCGATCCGTTTCCGCAGGTCGTCCACGTCTTCCACGTCTTCCCCGTTGACCGCGACGATTACATCTTCCACCTGGAGATCGGAGTCGATCGCCGGTCCGTCGTCCACGATGTTGCTTATGAGCGCTCCCGCCTTGCTGTCCAGGCCCAGGGATTCGGCCACGTCCGTATCGAGATTCTCGATCAGCACGCCCAGGTACCCGCGGCTCACGCGTCCGTCCTCGACCAGCCGGGTCATGATGTCCCGGGCCATGTTGGCCGGAACCGCGAAGCCAACGCCCTGGTACCCGCCGGTCCTGGTGGAAATGGCGGTGTTGATGCCCATGAGGTTCCCTTCCAGGTCGACCAGCGCGCCACCGCTGTTCCCGGGATTGATGGCGGCGTCCGTCTGGATGAAGTTCTCGTAAGAGTTCGGTTCCAGTACGCGTCCCCGGCCCTTGGCGCTGACGATGCCCGCCGTGACGGTATGGTTCAGACCGAAGGGATTGCCCACGGCCAGCACCCACTCGCCGACCCTCAACTTGTCCGAATCGCCAAAGGCCAGCACGGGAAGGTTATCGAAATCGACCTTTATGACGGCTAGATCGGTGCGGGGATCCAATCCGATGATCTCCGCCTCCGTCTCCCGTTCGTCCGACAATTGAACGGTCAGTTTCTCCGCGTTTTCCACCACGTGGTTGTTCGTCACGATGTAGCCGTCTTTCGACACGATGACCCCGGATCCCAGCCCCTGGAACGGCCGCGGCCGTTGAT
Source organism: Gemmatimonadota bacterium (assembly GCA_026713285.1). GTDB lineage: Bacteria > JAAXHH01 > JAAXHH01 > JAAXHH01 > JAAXHH01 > JAAXHH01. The sequence continues at coordinate 4,293 of JAPOOT010000091.1, forward strand.
TCCCCGGCGGTCCGCCGCCGAAAAACTCCTCGAAGGGGTTCCTGAACCGCTGCTGCGTCTGCGTGACCGCGCGTTTGCTCGTTATGAGTACAACGGAAGGCTTGACCCGCTCCGCGATAGTGGCGAAGGTCTCGCTGAATTCCTGCATCGACCGCTGGTCCGCGGCGACGACCGGCGTTATCGACCTGTTTTCGTCCTGTTCGACGATGGAGGCGTCCCAGTTGGAAATGAACAGGCCGCCGAGTACCATGCCCGTGATGAGCAGCGCCGCGCCGGCGAAGCCTCCTATCTTCCTTTTCTCCGTCATGCTCGATCTCCCTTTCTATGCTGTTTTTGCCCTGCCATTTACAACTATGATAATACCGGACGCGTGTCCCGGCGTCAAACGATTACGGTCTATCTGCGGCTGCCTCTTCCCCTTCCCATCCGGTTTCGCCAAGCGTCCGTCCGCCGGCCACACCCCGCGCTTCGAGCGATGCCGCCTCAGTTCAGATTCGCGTCCCGGGTCGAAACGGTCACGCCGCCTTGCATGGACTCCACCCAGGTCCCGTCGCTTTCCGGGGTGTCGGCGGGTTCATCCATGAGCGCCAGTTCCAGGACCTGGTCGATATGGTCGACCAGGCAGAACCCGAGCTTCTCCTTTACGGCCGCGGGGACGTCGTCCAGGTCTTTCTCGTTCCGGCGGGGCAGGATGATGGTGGTGATACCGGCCCGCATCGCGCCGAGGACCTTCTCCTTGACGCCGCCGACCGGCATGACCTTCCCGCGCAGGGTGACCTCGCCGGTCATGGCCAGGTCGTTTCGTACCGGACGGCCCGTGAGCAGGGAGGTCAGCACCGTCACGAGCGCCACGCCGGCGGACGGACCGTCCTTGGGAATGGCGCCCACGGGCAGATGGATGTGTATGTCGTGCCGACCGAAGAACGCCGGGTCGATCTGCCATTCCTCGGCGTGCGACCTGACGTAGGTCATTGCGGCCCGGGCGGATTCCTTCATCACGTCGCCCAGCTGGCCCGTTAGCGTCAGTCCCTTTCTGCCGGGCATCTTGCTGGCTTCGACGAACATGATCTCGCCGCCGGCCGGGGTCCAGGCCAGCCCGATCGCCACGCCGGGGTCCCCGGTGCGTTCCGCGGTCTCCGAAAAGAACTCGGGCGGACCCAGGTACCGGTGCAGGTCATCTTCGGAAATCCGGAAGGGCGGATCCTGCCCTTCGGCGACCGAACGGGCCGATTTGCGGGCGACTGCGCGGATCTTCCGCTCCAGGTTGCGCAGGCC
>JAPOOT010000090.1 GCA_026713285.1 Gemmatimonadota bacterium
CCGCATCGACATCCCAAATACCGAATACCCTTTGAATACCGCGCAAATCAACCGGAGAATCACGCACATGAGTTCGGAAAAGTTAATCATCGATTACGTCAACGGCCAGGACGACAGCCTGTCCCGGATCGCCAAGGACATCTGGGACCATCCGCAGATCGCTCTGCAGGAGACCTACGCGTCGGAGCTGCAGGCAAAGGAGCTGGAGGCGGATGGCTTCTCCATCGAGTGGGGTGCCGGCGGGATGGACACGGCCTTCGTCGCCACGTGGGGCTCGGGTGGTCCGATCATCGGCTACCTCGGCGAATACGACGCCCTGCCGGGATTGTCGCAGACAGTGTCCGCGGAGAAGGAGGTGATCGAACCGGGCGGACCCGGCCATGGTTGCGGGCATAATCTGTACGGCACGGCCTGCATGGGTTCGGTAATGGCGCTCAAGCGGGCGATGGAGCAGGACGGTATCGCTGGCACGATCCGGTACTATGGTTGCCCGGCAGAAGAACAGGTAGTGGGCAAGGTACTGATGGCCCGCGCCGGAGTCTTTGACGACCTCGACACCGCCATCACCTGGCATCCCGGCAGCACGAACCTGGTGTGGAACGGCTCGTCGCTGGCGCTCAATTCTTTCAAGGTCAACTTCCACGGCGTGGCTTCTCACGCGGCCGCGGCGCCGCACCTGGGGCGCAGTGCGCTGGACGGCGTCATGCTCATGGACGTGGGCATGAACTACCTCCGGGAGCACGTGATTTCGGAGGCCCGCATCCACAGCGTGGTGACGAGCGGCGGCGAGGCGCCGAACGTGGTGCCGGCATTCGCCCAGGTCTGGTATTACATCCGGTCGCCGAAGCGTTCCGAGGTGGACGAGATGTACGAGCGCGTGCTCGACATCGCCCGGGGCGCGGCCCTGATGAGCGGCACCACCCACGAGATCGAGTTCATCGCGGGCTGTTACGACGTCCTTCCGAACGATACGCTCTCCGACCTGATGCTGGCGAAGATGCAGGTGGTGAACGACCTGGCCTTCACCGCTGACGAGCGGCGCTTCGCCCGGCAGCTGCAGGCCACGTTCCCGGACAACGCCGTCCAGATGGCCTACGAGCGTATGGAGAAGTCAACGGAGAGAAACTCCATCGAAGAGAGCATCGAGAATCCGTTGTGGACGCAGGTGCTTCCCCATAACGACACCCCGCCGGGCGTGGAGGGGTCGACGGACGTGGGCGACGTGAGCTGGATCACGCCCACGGGACAGATCACGACCTGCTGCTGGCCCCTGGGCACGCCCGCCCACAGCTGGCAGATGGTGGCCTCCTCCGGTTCGAGCATCGGCAGCAGGGGCATGCTCTTCGCCGCCAAGGCCATGGCGCTGACGGGGTTGGAACTGCTGCGGAACCCGGACCTGCTCGCCCGGGCCAACGAGGAGTTCAACGAGGTGCGCGGCGGCGCGACGTATAAGAGCGCGTTGCCGGACGAGTGAGGTCAGGATGACTGAATGACTGACTGATAAACGAGGACCGGATGGATGAGTTCCGGACGCGTGAGGATCGGATGAGCGAGGACCGGACGAATGAGGATCGGGGGAAAGAGGACCGGATGAGCGTGAGAGCCGGATTGACGAGGACCAGATGACGATTTCTCTTCCGAAAGTGTCCATCCCCCCGTCCGCCCGGGAACACTACCGCCGGGACGGCTTCTATTTCTCGCCACCCATCATACCAGCCGACCTGATC
>JAPOOT010000359.1 GCA_026713285.1 Gemmatimonadota bacterium
CCTGGCTCATCTGTACCAGGCACCTTGGAACGAATTCCCGTGCGCTTCGAGCAGGAAACACGGCCACTATAGGCGGCGCGCAGCCTGCCACCATTGAGCATCGGACGACGTAAGCATCGGACGGCGGCCGTGCATATGCAGGTCGGGTAGCATCAAGCCCCGGGCCCCTGGGAGATACCGGGGCTTTTTGTTATAGGCAGACACCGGCGCCACGCACGTTCACTGCGCAGAACTGTAATCAGGCCGATGATGCCGATGCGACCGCAAGCAGTCGGTATTTCTCATCAAACCGGAAGCGAGGACCACGGCGTGGAACAGCAGATGAAAAAGTACGAATACATGCGCGTGCTGGAGAAGAACCAGGAGGCGATCCTGGCACACATACTCAAGATTGAACGCGAGATGAAAGACTTGAGGACTTTTGTTCGCGAACTGCTGCACGCCGTGGACAAGATAGAGCGGCGAATCGGCAATGGGACAATCGGCAGATAACCTGCCTGTCATACCCGTACGGGATTTCGAGTCCATCGACCGGACAAAGATTTCATCTACATGAACAGGTGGACCCATGTCCGATTGGCACAGAAGTGAACTGGAACGCCGTTTTTTGGGAGTGGTGGAGCGACTGGCCTTCAGGTTCCTGTCCCGCCGCAAAAACGAACTGGAGCGCCGGGATGAGACGATCCTCCGGATCCGGGCCCTGTTCGCACTTGAGCGATCGGGCGCGCTACCCATGAACGCCCTTTCCAGGCACCTGGCCTGTGCGCATTCGAGCACGAAATCCGCGATGTGCGGACTGGAACGCGGTCACATGGTGCGGAGCAGCATGGATCCCGCCGATCCCGATCTCTGGATGTATGATTTGAGCAGCAGGGGGCGGGCGGTAGTGGATCGATTCCGCTATCTCCTGGCGGAGCGCAGCATCGAGGAATCAGACCAATGGGAGTCCATGCGGTCGGACGAGGTGGACGCAGCCCTGAGGATGATTCAGTCCTTCGGAAACGAGATCGGAAAGGTTGAGGTCAAGGCGGGAACATTAGAACGGAACGGGCACTGAAGACCAGCGTGGCATGCAGGACCGAAAGCGCTACCCCTGTCGGCGGCGAACCTCCGGATTCGAACACGATTCCTCGTACCAGGTCCTACTTCTCTCGGCTCAGCGCCTTCCGACGCCTTATCAGTTGTTCTTGTATTTCATCATATACGGCTTTGGAAATAAAACCGCTTTTCAATAGTTCTTTCGTATTCCGGGCGTCGTAGTCTATTTCTTCTTCCTCGGTCTCCGGAATACCATTTTCCGGATCGAAATCAGAAGGTCTATCTTTCATCTTTTATCCTTAATACCAGGACAACAGGGGCTTTCTGTTTGAAATATCGCCCGTGGAAGAGGTCCGGTCCGCTGCGTTCGCCTGCACTCCGCGCGAGCCGCCATCTGTTAAAATACTTATATGCATCTTAATATACGTCAACAGTCAATAAAAACCAGTATTAAAATGCTGTTCCTTTCTCCCTGTGCGGAACTTTAGCCCGGCCTGAACTGCGCGGCCAGTTTCTCCGCCCAGGACCTGTTCGCGTTGATGGTGCGCCCCGCGTTGTGCGGCGTGTGCACGACGTTGAAGCGACCGAGCAGCGGATCGTCCAGGGACAGGGGTTCTTCGTTCCACACGTCCGCCGCCAGGCTTAGTTCGTCGGCCAGGACCCGCCGCCGGATCGCGTCCATGTCGCAGATCAGTGCCCGGGTCACCAGCACCACGAGGCAGCCGCGGGGTAGCGCGTCGACGTGTCCGGCCGTGACCAGGCCGTGCGTTGATTCAGTGAGCGGCACCATGGGCGCGAACACCTCTGCGTCCGAGACCAATTGATCCAGGTGGTAGATCCGGCGCGAACCGGCACGGTGAAAGCCCGGTTCGGAGGCGTAGGGGTCCCATGCAGCCACGTCGGCGCCCAGCATCGACGCGAAGCTCGCGAACCTGCTGGCGATGTTGCCGGCCCCCACGATCCGCACCCGTTTGCCGGCCAGCGTCCCGTTGGCAAAGGCCGGATCGTCGCCGAACTGCTGGCCCCTTTCACCCGGGCGGCCCCGGCCGCCAGGCGGTTCGTAGTCCCAGGGCGCCTGGTCGTGGATGATCTGCCGATGCAACTGGGGAATCCGGCGCAATCCGCACAGCGTCAGCGCCAGGCCGAATTCCGCCACGGACTGCGACCAGAAACCCTCGCTCGGATGGTCGTAAACGGCGACGCCGGTCCCGGCCAGGTACGTACCGCAATCCTCGTCCGGCCCCCGGCCGCAGGCTCCCTGAAAAGTCGCTTCACGCAGTGCGCCGAACCGTTTCAGACATGCGACGGTCACCGGCACACCGAGAGCGGCCAGCCGCTTCACCCGGCCCGCGTCCGTCGCGACATCGCCCAGGGGACGCTCGTCCCCGTGGGGCAGGCGTATGAATTCCGCTTCGGGCCAGAGGGTATGGAAGTGGCCGGCGGCAAAGGGCCAGACTCCGTCGAAGTCGGGATGAACGGCAATCAGATCGCCCATGTTGCACATCCTCCGATTGGTTGGAAAGTCTCCTCGTAGTTTCATCATATTGTTGAGACGAGAGACTCATACTCCGGTTTGATCTTGCATGATATATGCTCGTTCGCAATCGAGTGATTCCGCACCTTAATTATGATTATGTATACGAACGTTCCGGATATCAACCCATACGCGGCCGTTCCACCGCGGCCGTTCCACCGCGGCCGTTTAACCAAAAGCCTTGACACAACTACGGGATGGGAAGTATCTAGATCGCAATGAGATCGCGGTCCAACCGGGGCGTATACGACCACGGTTCGATGCGGTTGGACTTCACTTCGGGTTCCGCCCATTCCCTTCGATACGACTTGAAATGATGCGTGGCGCTTGCTTCCTTACGGGAAGATGGTTCGGCCTGATCCTTCTTCTCCCGCTGCTATCCGGATCTGTCTCCGCACAGTCCATAGAACAGATGCGATCCGATCACTTGCTGAAAGTAGACCTGCTCTACGTGGGCGCCCATCCCGACGATGAAAGCGGCGTCACGGCCACCTTTGCCCGCGAGGTCCTGGACGGCGGCGCAAAGGCGGGCATCGTGCTCATCACGCGGGGCGAGGGCGGCGGCAACGCCATCGGGCGGGAACTCGGTCCCTCGCTGGGCATACTGCGGGAGGCCGAGATCCGCCGGTCCGCCGCCGAGTACGGGGTGGACCTGGTCTATTTCCTGGACAAGACCGATTTCTTCTACACGCTGAGCGACAAGGCCACGTACGACGTCTGGGGCCATGAGGACACACTGGGCAGGATCGTGCGGCTTGTCCGCCTGCTCCGCCCGGACGTCATCGTAACCATGTGGCCCGGGCCTGGCACCCACGGCCATCACCAGGCCGCGGCCCGGCTCGCGACAGAGGCCTTTTCCGCAGCGGCCGATCCCGGGCGTTTCCCGGAACAGATCGGCGACGAATTCCTGCGGACCTGGCAGCCGGCCAAACTCTACTACAACACCCGTCGGGAGGGTTCGATTTCCATACCGTCGGGCGATATCTCACCGAGCCGGTTCCTGAGCTACGCGGAGATCAAGTCCCTGGCCCTGCGCAACTTCCGGTCGCAGGGCTTCGATCGGAGGGCGACGCTTCCTCCGGCCAGCGCCCGTGCGGAGTCGTTCCTGCTCGTGAAGACCCTTGTGCCGCCGTCGCCGGATGGTCTGAAGACTCTCCTGGGCGGCCTGGAGGGACCGCGCGATCCCGGGATCGTCCTGGGACCGCCGCCTTCGTCCGAGCCGCTGACCATCGGCATGGCGCCCCGATCGGACATCGTCAGGTACCGCCGCTGGGCCGAGGAACACCAGGTGTCGTGGGTCGCGGGCCTGCTTCCGGCCGCGCTGTCCATCGGGTCGGGCATGACGGGCACCCTGGAGATCGAGGTAGCCAGCCGGACTCCCGAGGGCGCGGCGGGCCGGGTGAGGCTCGATCTTCCCGACGGGTGGACGGACGTTCCCCTGGAGGCGGACTTCGAGGTTTCGGGCCAGGACCGGACGACGGTGCCATTCACCGTGGACGTGCCGGATCACGTGGCGCAGGGAAGCTATCCGGTGCGGCTGACGGCCGACACGTCGGGCCGGATCCTTGAAGAGGGGGGCGTGATCGACGTGTTGCCTGTCCTGGATCTGGCGGTTGCCGAGGGCCCCATGCGGATCGACGGCGATCTCGCCGACTGGGAGGGGATCGGTACCCACGCCATTACTTCGGGCCACATATGGTCGGGTTCCGTTCCGGGCGGCGATGACGACTGCAGCGCGGTGTTCCGCGCCGCCTATGACCGGTCGAACCTTTACGTCGCCGTGGACGTGCGGGACGACGCGGTGGTCTGCAACATCGCCCCGGACGACGTAAAGGGCCACTGGCGATCGGACGCCGTGGAGATCTGCGTCGACCCGTCCGGGCGGAGCGACAACACGCTGACGGTGTTCAAGGCAGGCATCTTTCCAGGGACGACAGCGGGCCGCGAGCCCAGGGCGGCCCGGGACGCCGACGCCCGGCAGGGTGTTATCGAGAAGACGGCGCCGGGCATGCGGGTGGCGTCCAGGTTCACCGACTACGGATACGTGATCGAGACCGCCATCCCCTGGTCCGATATGCCCGGTGGCGCCGCGCCGCCGGCTGGAGAGACCATCGGCTTCAACCTGGTGATCTACGACGGCGACGAGACCGATGCCGGTCCCGGGGCAAACATCGGCAAGGCCCGCCTGGCCTGGTCCTACCGTCCCTCCGCCCAGGCCCTGCCCTACTACTACGGCCGTGCCGTGATCCGGTAGGAAGGGAAGGGAATCGAATTGAATCGCGACGAAGCACTGGCTTTGCTCCATGAGCATACGAAGACGGACAGCCTGCGGAAACACGCCCTCGGAGTGGAGGCCGCCATGCGGCACTACGCCAGGAAATACGGCGAGGACGAGGAGAAATGGGGCATCGTGGGCCTGTTGCACGATTTCGACTACGAAGCCACGCCCGATCCAAAGGACCATCCCATGCGCGGGGCAAAGATCCTGGAGCAAGAGGGATACCCCGAGGACGTCATCTACGCCATCAAGTCCCATGCCACCTACCTCGGCCTCGAGCGGCGCAGTCTGATGGACAAGACGCTTTTCGCCGTGGACGAACTCGTTGGATTCATCACCGCCGTCGCGCTCGTTCGGCCTTCCGGAAGCGTGCACGAAGTGAAAGTGAAATCCGTGCGGAAGAAGATGAAGGCGGTCGCCTTCGCCCGCGCCGTTTCCCGCGAGGACATCGTCGAAGGAGCCGAGAGCCTGGGCCTCGACCTGGGCGAACACATCGCCAACGTCATCCAGGCCATGCAGGGCGAGGCGGACGCGTTGGGCCTCGCAGGGTCGTAGGGGCATACGACGCGGGCGCGC